>NZ_JBPQTW010000097.1:0-24832 GCF_051386535.1 Streptomyces sp. URMC 127 | reverse complement strand
CTGCGGTGGGGTGGGTCCACCAGAGGGCCTCGCCGCGGGTGAGGGCGGGCAGGCGGCGTTCGGCGTCCGGGGCGTGGCGGGCCGGGATCGTGCCCTTCAGGACGCACACCTCGGGGCCGGCCTCCGTGTCGTGGATCTCGGCCCCCAGCGCCGCCAGCGCTCCCGCGACGGCGCTCAGGGTGTCGGCGGGGGCCTCCAGTTCGTAGGCGTGGCAGGGCTCGTACACCTGCGTTCCCGCCCGCGCCAGGGCCGCCATCAGGACGAGCGGGGTGAGGCCGCGGAAGTCGGCGGCCGTGCTGACGGGTGAGGCGTAGCCGGAGCGGGTGAGGGTGACGGTGCAGTCGGTGACCGGCCAGCCGTACAGGCCCTGGGCGAGGGTGCGGTGGACGGTCTCCTCGATCGCGCGGTCGAAGGCGAGGGGCAGGGCGCCGAGTTCGGTGTCGCGGCGGAAGACCGTGCCCGAGCCGGGGGCGCCCGGTTCGGCGCGCAGGCCGACGGTTGCCCAGAAGGCGTGGCCGCCGTGCCGGTCGATCTCCTCGTACGCCTCGCCCGTGCCGGTGAGCCGCTCGCGGTGGACCGTGCTGCTCGGTGCGAAGACCGCTTCGACGCCGAACTCCCCGGCGAG
This sequence comes from Streptomyces sp. URMC 127, assembly GCF_051386535.1. Lineage (NCBI taxonomy): Bacteria > Bacillati > Actinomycetota > Actinomycetes > Kitasatosporales > Streptomycetaceae > Streptomyces > Streptomyces sp. URMC 127. The sequence continues at coordinate 24,207 of NZ_JBPQTW010000097.1, read as the reverse complement.
CGTCGCCGCGATGATCTCCTTCTGCACCTCGCCGTAGAGCAGGACGGACGTGCCGCCGCCCGCCGGCAGGGTGCGGGTGCCGATGAGCGGGTCCTGGTCGGCGAGCGCGGCGAGCGCACTGTGCAGCCGGGCGGCGTCCTCGGGGCGTACGGGACGGACGACCGTCTCCAGGCTCGGCGGGGCGAAGACCGCGGACGGGCGGTGGCCCGAGCCGTCGCGGACGGGGCCGAGGCGGTCGCCCACCCGGACCTCGGGCAAGCCCCGGATCCGGGCGATGTCGCCTGCCGTGGCGCGGCGGCGGACCGTGCCGGGCTCCCCGGCCTCGACCACCGCGAGGGAGGTGACCCGCCCGGTGTGCTCCGCGCGGGTGCCGTCGGCCTGCTGCCGGTGGAGGGTGATCCGGTCGCGCTCGGAGACCGCGCCCGAGAACAGGCGCAGGTACGCCGTCTTCTCCCCGGCGGGACCGCGGTCGACGGCGAAGACCGTGCCGGTGGTCTGCGGGCCGGCGCAGCGCGCGGGCGGCAGGTGGCGGACGATGCCGTCGAGAAGGTCCGGCACGCCCTCGCCGGAGAGGGCGGAGCCGAAGTAGACGGGGTGGACGCGTCCGCGCGCGGTCAGCCGGGCGAGCGTGCTGCGCAGCTCCCAGGGCGTCACGGGGCGGTCCTCGACCAGCTTTTCGAGCAGGGCGTCGTCGTGCTCGGCCAGCGTCTCGGCCACGGCCGCGCGGAAGGCCGGGTCCTCGTACGAGCCGGGCACGGTGCGGGCGCCGGGGGCGCCGATGCCGTGGACGGTGCCCATGGGCACCACGTGCGGCGTGAGCCGGCGGCGGACGGCGTCGAGTGTCTCCGCCTCGCGGGCTCCGGCGCGGTCGGTCTTGTTGACGAACAGGAGGGTGGGCAGCCGGAGCCGGCGCAGCGTCTTCATCAGCACGCGCGTTTGCGCCTGCACACCCTCGACGGCGGACAGGACGAGCACGGCGCCGTCGAGGACGCCCAGGGCGCGCTCGACCTCGGCGATGAAGTCGCTGTGGCCGGGGGTGTCGACGAGGTTGACGCGCAGGCTGCCGACGCGGAAGGGGGCGACGGCGGTGCGGATGGTGATGCCGCGGCGGCGCTCGATCTCGCCGGTGTCGGTACGGGTGCTGCCGGCGTCGACGCTGCCGAGCCGGTCGATGGCGCCGGCGTCGAAGAGCAGGCGCTCGGTGAGGCTGGTCTTACCCGCGTCGACGTGCGCCAGGATCCCGATGTTCAGGACGGGCCGCGCGGGCAGGGAGAGCCCGGAGAGCAGGGTGTGCGTACGCAAAGAAGTCCTCGGAGAGAGTCGTCCGGTCAGGGCACTGGAGGTTTCCGAGGCGCCGGCGCATGGGCGTGTCTCTCCCGAGATGGAGGGGTGGATTCCGCAGCGCGCACGAGGCGCGCGCCGCCATCGTGGCACTCGCCGCCGCGCGGTTCCAGCGAATTTCCGGCAAGGCGCGGCAAGGCCCGGCACGACAGAGGCCGCCCCCAGGGACCTACAAACAAGCGCAGATGAGCGCCCGTCCGCTCAACAGCCGCTCACTCTTGGTAATCTTCCGTCACCGCTGGGAGAGCTTTGTGAATTGATTCACACCTGACCCTTGGCCGGGCCCGCGCCTTCGTGCTGAGATGCGGGCACGGCTGCTTCCAGCTCGACGGCGCGCTTGGGGAGGGCACTGTGGCGGACACCGCCATGCGTAATGCGGGGTTGCCGGAGCCGCGGGGACCGCAGGGGGCGGGCCCGGGAGGGGACGATCCGCTGGAACGGGCCGTGTGGCGGCTGCGCTCGCGCGCCTGCTGGGACGACGCCGCGGCCCTGCTCGCGCCGCGCGCCGCGGCCGAGCCGGGGGCGGCCCTGCAGCGGACGGCGGTCCTCACCGAGCGCTGCATGTTCACCGGCGGGGGCTGGGAGGCCGCCGAGGACGCCCTGCGCGCGGCCGAAGCGCTGGCCACGGACGACGAGGAGCGCGGGGCGGCGGCCTGCGAGCGCGGCCATCTCGCCTACGCCGCCACCCTGTTGGGCGTGCGCGACCGGGCCGACGAGGCGCGCTCCGCCCTGGGCCGGGCCGCGGCCCTGCTCGCGCCGGGTTCGCCGACGCGGCCCCTGCTGCACTTCCGGCGCGGCCTGATAGCCCAGCACCTGTCGGACAACCCCTCGGACGCGACGGCCGCCTTCGAGCGGGCCCACGCGGGGGCGACGGCCCAGGGGCAGCGGCTGCTGCTCTCCTTCACCTGGCGGCACGTGGCGGCCATGGCCGAGCACGAGGGCAGGATCGCCGAGGCGCGCTACGGCTTCGGGGAGTCGCTGCGCATCCGGGAGGAGCTGGGCTACCTCGTCGGCATCGCCCCGGCGCTGGCCTCGCTCGCCTCCGTCCTCGACGACCCGGGCGAGGCCGCCCGGCTGCGCGAGGAGGCCGGCCGGCTGGTCCGGCTGCTCGGCGGCGTCCCGGGCTGGCTGGCGGAACGGCTGGCGGCGGCGACCGCGGACTGACACAGGTCAGCCCTGCCTCACTCCCCCGCCGCGAAGTGCCCCCGCACCAGGGCCTCGGCCCGTTCCACGTCGTGCGCGGCCAGCGCCTCCAGCAGCGCCAGGTGCTCGGCCGCGTCGGCGACGAGGTCGGCCGTGCAGTGCGACCGGCCGTGCGCCGGGGGCCACTGCGCGCGCCGGTGGAGCTCATCGGCGACGGCGACGAGCTGACGGTTGCCCCCGAGGGCGAGGAGCGCGCGGTGGAAGGCCCGGTCGGCCTCGGCGTAGAGGGCGCGGTCGCCGGTGGCCGCCGCGGTGCGGGCGGTCTCGGCGAGCGGGCGGAGCCCGTCCCAGCCCGCGGCCGGGAGCGTGCGGGCGAGCCGCAGCAGGACCGGCACCTCCAGCATGGCGCGCACCTCGGCGAGCTCGGCGAGGTCGCGCGCGGTGCGCGTGGCGACGCGGAAGCCGCGGTTGGGGACGACCTCGACGGCACCCTCCAGGGCGAGCTGCTGCATGGCCTCGCGTACGGGCGTCGCCGACACGCCGAAGCGCTCGCCGAGCGCGGGGCCGGAGTAGACCTCGCCCGGTATCAGCTCGCCGCTGACGAGGGCCTTGCGCAGGGCGTCGAGCACCTGGCCGCGCACGGAGTGGCGCTGCGGCATCCTGCGTGCGGGAGCGTGCGCGGGGGCGGCGCACGGAACCCCGTACTCCTGCTCGCCGTGGACGTGCTCGCCGCGCACCTCGCCGCGGCCGCCGCCGGCCGCGGGAACACCGCCGCGGCCCGCCGCCCCGCGCGCGGCCTGCGCGGGCACCTCGGCGAAGAGCCTCTCGGCCGGCGCCGCGGCGTGGGATCTTCCCTGCTCCATTGGGGTCCTCCTGATGTCCTTTCGAACCATAGGCGGCCCCGCGGACAGTTCAAACCCCGATCAACCGGGGTAAGGTAAGCCTAACCTGCAGAACGATCGCGATTCGGTGGTCCCGCATGGCCCCTTCCCCGAGCGCCCCGAGTGCCCCGAGCACCCGGAGCGCCCCGCCTGCTCCGGACGCCCCGGCCGCCCCGTCCCCGCTCGCGGACGCCTACGCCCGCCTCGCCGGCGTCTACCAGGGGCTCACCCTGACGGCCGGCCCACCGCTCACCGGCGAGGGCTGGCTGACCGCCGCCGCGCTCGCGGAGGGCGGCGCCGGGCTGGAGGCCTTCCTCGCGTGGGACGACGCGCAGATCCTGCGCGAGTACGGGGAGCGGGCCCGCCCCGACGTCGTGGCGAGCTTCGGGCTGCACCGCTACGCCTGGGCCTCGTGCCTGCTTCTCACCGTGCCCTGGTTCCTGGGCCGCAGGGTGCCGCGGCTGCCTCCCGCGGCCGTTTCCCTCCACCGCGGCGAGGGCCGGCTGACGGCGTTCGCGACGGAATTCGCGTGCCTGCCCGGCGACCCCGCCGCAGAACTGCCGGGCGCCCGGGCAGTTCCCTGCGAAGAAGCGCTGCGCGCGGAACTGCGCGCCGCGGTGGCGGCGCATTTCACCCCCGTCCTGGAGGGCTTCCGGCCGCGGATGCGGCGCGGTCAGCGCGCCCTGTGGGGAATGGTGACGGACGAACTGGCCGAATCCTTGTGGTATGTGGGCCGGTTGCTCGGCGAGGAGGAACGGTCCCGCCGCGAACTGGCCCTGCTGCTCCCGGGGGTGACGCCGCCGTACGTCGGCGGAGCGGCCTTCCGGATGCTTACCGGCCGCATGGGAGAGCCGATTCCGACCCGTGACAGGGCCAGCTGCTGCCTCTTCTACACCCTGCGTCCGCAGGACACGTGTACGACCTGCCCGCGTACATGCGACGCGGACCGGGTGGACCGGCTGTCCGTAAGCTGACCGGCCTCACACCACTCGATCGGGTGAGGTGAAGGGAACGCAATTCCCCCTCCCCTGAATGGCGTTCGAATTTCTTCGCACCTATCCGTATGCCGTTGCCGTCCATTGGCAGGCAGTTGGCGCGAAACCCCTTGGCGAACGGACTGATTCCGACAGGATGGCGCGCGATAGGCCGTACAGCTATGCAAGCTATGCAAGGGACGCAAGATGAGAGTGACCGATATACCGCTGAATTGGATGCTCCCCTGTGTCGTGGCGCTCGCCGGGGTCGTGGTGGCGGTGACGGTGCTCGCACGCGGCCGGCACGGTGCGGACGATCCCGGGGCCTCGGACTCCTGGGAGCGCAACGAGGAGCGCAGGCGGCGCAAGGAGGCCATCTACGGCAGCGCCTCGTACGTCCTGCTGTTCTGCTGCGCCGCGGTGGCCGCCGCCCTCTCCTTCCACGGCCTCGTGGGTTTCGGGCGGCAGAACCTGGGGCTGATCGGCGGCTGGGAGTACCTGGTGCCGTTCGGTCTCGACGGGGCCGCCATGTTCTGCTCGGTGCTGGCCGTGCGCGAGGCGAGCCACGGCGATGCCGCGCTCGGCTCCCGGATGCTCGTGTGGACCTTCGCCAGCGCGGCCGCCTGGTTCAACTGGGTGCACGCGCCGCGGGGCCTGGACCACGCGGGCGCGCCGCAGTTCTTCGCCGGGATGTCGCTGTCGGCGGCGGTGCTCTTCGACCGCGCGCTGAAGCAGACCCGCCGGGCGGCGCTGCGCGAACAGGGCCTGGTGCCCAGGCCGCTGCCGCAGATCCGGATAGTCCGCTGGCTGCGGGCCCCCCGCGAGACCTTCGGCGCGTGGTCGCTGATGCTCCTGGAGGGCGTGCGCTCACTGGACGAGGCCGTGGAGGAGGTCCGCGAGGACAAACGGCAGCGGGCGCAGGCCAGAGCCCGCAGAAGGGAGGCCGGCAAGCTGGAGCGCGCCCGGCTCAAGGCGTACTCCCGGCAGAACCGGGTGTGGGGGCGGGTCCGGGGCGGCCGGCAGGTGGAGGTCGGCGGGGCCGCGGTGCCCGGCCCCGCACAGCCGGCCCAGATCGGTTCGGACCCTTCCATAGTCGACCAGGGACAGCTTCCCGTCCGCGCGCGGCCGTTGCAGGCGGTCGGTGGCCCTGACCCGATCGACCTCACCGCGGAGGACGACACCCAGGCGATCCCCCGCCTGGACTCGCTCGAGGCGAAGCTCGCCCAGATCGAGCGGCAGTTCGGCTGACGCCCCCGGGCCCTGGGTCGTCGCACGGCGGCGGTTCAGGGCTCCTGGGCTGCCAGCTCGAACCAGACGGACTTGCCCACGCCGTGGGCCCGGACGCCCCAGCCGTCCGCGAGGGCGTGGACGAGCAGCAGCCCCCGCCCCGACGTGGCGGCCTTCTCGATGTCGTTCATCTCCGGCACGGCCTCCCTGAGGACCGGCCCGATCTCCGTTCCCGGACCGTGCAGCGCGGGATGACCCGGCACGAAGTCCCGGACCTCCACCCGCAGCCGCCCCCGCACCTGGCCCGGCGCCCCCGTGAGCGCCGCCTTGACCACGGCGCCCCCGTCGGTGTGCACCAGGGCATTGGTGACGAGCTCGCTCGTGAGCAGCTCCGCGGTCTCCGCCCGGCCGGGCGCACCCCAGTGGGTCAGGAGGCGGCGCAAATCGGCCCGGACTTCCCGGACTCCGGTGAGATCCCGGCGGCGGAGCCTCCTTTCGAAACGCGGCCCGGAATGCGCCGTGCCGTCCGCGTGCCCGCTTCCGTGCTCCGTACGGCCCTCCCGGTCGCCCGCAAATCCCTCAACGCCCGTCCGGCCCGCTGTCTGCCGTTTCATCCTCCCTGCCCCGACCCCTCCCCGGCGCCCCGGCCTCGAACACGCTCGCGTTCGCTCACCGCAATGCATGCCCCGGCCCGCCGGGAACGACTCCTGTCGAGGCATCAACGTGGCGATACCGGCGGAATCCCGGGCCCCCTTGCCCGGGCCGTGAACCGCGCCGCGAACCGGGCCGTGAACCGGGCATGAACCGGGCTGTGAATATGCCATCGGCGCGCGGCCGGCGAGAAAGTCCGTACGGAACGGGAAGGAATAGCGGCGGCCCGGGAAACGGCCGGGCGGGGCGGTGACAACGCCACCGCCCCGCCCCGGATTCGGCCCGGCTACGCTTCCCAGAGCGCGCACGCCGTACGGTCGTCGGCGTATCCCTTCACCCGCAGCTGGATGTCCGCGAGGAACGCCGCGAGCCCCGGCGGCCGCGCGCCCGCCCAGCGCTCGGCCAGCCTGCCGCCCAGCTCCGGCTCGCCGCGCATCGGCTCGGCCAGACCCGCCGTGCACAGCATCAGCGTGTCCCCCGGCCGCGCGACGGACGCCCGGAAGCGGAAGGGCTCGCCCGGCACCGCCGGCTCCTCGGGCTCGACGGGCGGGGTGAGGCCCGGCGTGGGGATGCCGAGGTCCACCGTCATCGTGTCGGCGGGCGCCGCGCCGTAGCCGACGACCGGCTCGCCCGTGCGCTCCGGCGGTGCGTCCGGCTCCAGGTCCTGCCAGACGCCCTCGCGGAGGCGGAACAGGCCGCCCGCGCCCACGCCGAAGAACACCCGCGTACGGCACTGCGGGTCGGCCGTCAGCAGCAGGCAGCGGACCGTCGCCGTGTACTCGTCGGGCCGCAGGCCCAGTTCGGCGGCGCGGGCGCGCAGCCGGCCGTAGGAGCGGTCGGTGAGCCGGTGCAGGCCCGACTTGAGCTCGCCGCGCCGGCCGCCGCGGATGTCGTCGGCCAGCCGGGCGTGGCTGCGGCCGACGGCGCCGGCCAGCCACCTGCAGGCGTCCCGTGCCGCGCGGGGCGCGACGTCCGTGCCGCGCAGACCGCTGGCCATCGCCACGAGCAGCAGCGCGCCGTCGCCGTCGCCGAAGCGCGCGGTCAGCAGGGCGTCCCGCCGGGGCTCGCCGCGGTAGCGCGCGGAGTCGCCGCGCAGCGACAGGGCACGGAGGGTGACGGCGCCGTACTGCGCCCCGTCCAGGACCGTGTCCGGGACGAGGCCTTCCAGGTCCTGCGGGTCCGCGGCGGGCCAGGCCGTGGGCTCCGCGTCGTACGTGGGCGGCCGCTGACCGACGAACTCCGCTCCCGGGGCCACGCGCGGGCCCGGCTGCGGGGGCGCCGCGAGGGGCTGGCGCCGGGGCGGCGTGGACTCCCGGGAGACGACGGGCGGACGCGACGCCGGCTCCAGGGACGTCGCCCGGGCGGCGGGCTCCAGGGGTTCGGCGTGGTCGCCGCCGGGCGGGGCCGTGCGGGCCGGCTGAGCGCTCCGGGTGCGCGCGGGGCTCGCCCCGGGGCCCGGCTGGTCCGGCACGGCGGGGAGGGACTGCCCGGGAAGCTCGGGGAGCTCGGATAGCTCGGGGAGATCCGGGCGTTCGTACGGATCCGGCCGGGCCGGTGGTGCCGGCGGCGGGGGCTCCTGCCTGGGGGGCCTCGGCGGGCGCAGGGGGCGCTCGGCCCGTACGGGCCTGGTCGGCCGCTCCAGCCGCCCGGTGCGCCTGAGGCGCTCCGGGCGCTCGGGCAGGGCGGCCGCCCGTTCCTGCCGGTCCGGCGCCTCCGGCTCCGGTTCCGGCTCCGGTCCGTCCATCCGCTCGTAACCGTCGAGCAGTTCACGGCGCCCGGCAGGGGCCGCGGGCCGGGGCGGCGGCTCGCTGCCGCTTGCGGGTCGCTCCGGACGGCCGGCGGGCTCCGCGTCGCCGGAGCGGTCCGCGAGGCCGGGGTCCTGGGGGGTGCCGTCGCCGCCCGTGTAGGCGGCTCCGCTGCGACCTCCGGAGCGCTTGCGGCGGGCGACGACATCCGCCCTGACGGCACGGGCCGCCCTGGTGCCGGGGCCCTCCGGCGGGCCGTAGCCGGCGTCTTCCAGGGCCCCAGCGCGCTCCGTGCCGTCCGCCGGGCCGAAGCCCTCGGGCGGCTCGCCGTCCGCGTACTGGTCCTGTGAACAGTCCACGTGTTCGGCGTCGTCGGTGGCGGGAGGGGCCGGCACCGCCTGCAGGCTCTCCGGCGGGCCGTAGCCGGCAGCTTCCCGGTCGCCCGCACGATCCGCGGGCTCCGCAAGCCCGAGGCCTTCGGCGGGCTCGACGCCCTCCGCGTACGGGGGCTCCGCCCGGCCTGGACGGTCCGCGGGGTAGGCGCCTTCCCCGGCCGTTGCCTCCGGGCCGGCGGGCTCCTGCGCGACGTCGTCGCGGCCCGGGGGCCGGGGCGCGAGCCGGGCCCGGTCACCTGCGCCCGGGGGGCTCACGGTTTCGGGCCGGTCTTCCGCGCCGGAGGCGGACCGGCGGGCGGTGCCGCCGGGCGGTGCCGCACCGTCGGGGCGGGGCGGTCGCGGGGTGCGGCCGCCGAAGAAGAGGTCCGCGCCCTCGCAGCGGTCGGTGCGCTCGGAGCGGGGCGGTCGGGCGGTGCGGCCCCCGGCCTCGGGCCGGGCCGGGCGCGGGGCGCGGGCGGTGCCGCCCGGGACTGCTCCGTTCGCTCCGTTTGCTCCGTTCGGCCCCTCAGGTCGCTCAGATCGTTCAGGCCGTTCAGGTCGCTCAGGTCCGTCCGGCGCGGGCCGTCCCCGGCGGACGGGGGCGGGCGGCCCGGAGACGCCCATGGATCCCGGCGGCTGGGCCGCCGCGGGGCGCCGGTCGGGGCGGCCCTGACGGCCCGTGCGATCGGTGCCGTCCCGCGGGTCCCGCCGCTCCGGCGGGGCCGAGCGCTCCGGCTGCCGTGGCACTTCGGACGGCCTGCGCGGGTCGGCCTTCCGCCACTTCTGCGGTTTCTCCAGCAGCTCCGGCAGGAGCCCCGCGCCGTGCAGATCCGGCGGTTTGGGGATCCTCGGCAGGGGGACGCGCGCCGCACGGCCGGGAGCCGGCCCGTCTTCGAGGCGCTCCGCGTCCGAGGGCGGGGGCGGCGTGAATTCCGAGCGCGCCGGAACTCCTCGCGCACGCGGCGCGCCGTATCCCTTCGGCAGCGAGGGAAGCCCGCTCGGGGGCACGGCGACCGGATCCGGGGGCTGCGGCGGACCGGGCGGCTCGGCTCTGGGCGCTTTCACCGCCCTCTGGGTCCGTTTCGGCCGTTCACCGCAGGACTCCGCCCTCACCACCGCCGAAGCGGAGGTGAATCGCTCGTCGAGGCTGCTGTCGTCCCCGGCGGCGGATCCGATGTCCGGTGCATTCTTGTCGTACAACTCGCCCCACCAGGCGTCCTCTTGGCCGGTGCGCGGGTCCCCCTGCTGACTCATGCCCTTATTGTCCATACTCTGGGGCATACGGGAAGAGTGCACGGCGGACCTCACCCGGGGATGATGACCGAGTCGAAAAGCGGTCGCGGGGAGGGATGTCGTGTGCTTGGCTCCATTGGACTGGACGTCGGACCGGAAGCGCCTTCCGCAGTCCGGGAGATGAGCCGCTGCGGGGGAACGGAAAAGGGACGGCAGCAGCCCGCGGGACCCGGTGGTGTGGAACTGGTGACGGGAGCACGCGCTGTTGACGAACGGCTCGTGCGCATATGCCGCGGGGCCGCCGTGGAAATATGCGCGCTGCTCGCGGGAAGTCCATCCTCTTCGTCTGACACAGGCTCCGGCATACCCCGCCGCACGGTCGTCGAACGTGCGGGGCTCACCGCCCTGCCGGATGCCGGGGATCCCACCCTGATACGTGTTGCGGAGCGCATTCCGGCCGAACTGGTGATTGCCGACCGCGCAGTTGCCCTGCTCCCTTTCACGCCCCGCACGGCCGGTCCGGCCGCCCTCGGCGAGCTGCCGGAGCCGGCGGCGCTCGTCGTCCACCGGGGCCCGCTGCTCACCACGCTGGTGAATCTGTTCGAGGACATCTGGAACGAGGCCCTCCCCGTACGGGTCTGCGCGGACGCGGCCCGCCGGGACGCGGCGGACGGCCTTCCCGCCGGGCCCGACGCGCTCGACCTGGAAGTGCTGTCGCTGCTGATGGGCGGGCTGACCGACGCGAGCGTCGCCAAGCAGCTCGGGCTGGGGCTGCGGACGGTGCAGCGCCGGGTGAAGCGGCTCATGGAGCTGGCCGGGGTGACCACCCGGCTGCAGCTGGGCTGGCACGCGGCGGCGCACGGCTGGACGGCCGTCCGCCGCCCGCAGGGCTGAGCGGCCCGTCCCGGGCGGGCCCTGCGGTCCTGTCTGCGGTGACCGCCGTCGTCCGGGAGCGCCGGCGCCCGCCTTCCGGCAACCTTGGTGCATGGGGACGTGGCAGCTGCTCCTCGTCGGCCTGGTCATGCTGCTCGGGCTGGCCGGTGTCGTCACCCCGGGGGTGCCGGGACCGCCGATCGTCTGGGCGGGCGTGCTGTGGTGGTCGATGACCGACCGGTCCGCCCTGGCCTGGGCGGTGCTCGCGGGGGCGACGGTGGTGCTGCTGCTGGAGCAGGCCGTCAGCTGGCTGCTGCCGCCCCGCAGCCTCCGGGGCGCGGGCATCACGCGCCGCGCCTTCCTGGTGGCGGGGGCCGCCGGGGTCGCCGGCTTCTTCCTGCTGCCGGTGCTGGGCGCCGTGCCCGGCTTCGTCGGCGGGCTGTACGGGGTGGAGCGGCACCGGCTGGGCGGGCACCGCGCGGCGTGGGCGTCCACGCGGAACGTGATGCGGGCGCTGGGCACGAGCGTGCTGATGGAGCTGTTCGCGTGCCTGCTGGTGGTGGGCGCGTGGATCGGCGCGGTCGCGTGGGGCTGACGGGGCGGGCCGCGTCCGGGCCCGGCACCGCTCACGCCGGCTCCCCCACCCCCTCCAGGGCCAGCAGCAGGCGCTTGCGGTCCAGGCCGCCCGCGTAGCCGGTGAGCGAGCCGTCCGCGCCGATCACGCGGTGGCAGGGGCGCAGCACGAGCAGCGGGTTGGCGCCGACGGCCCCGCCGACCGCGCGGACCGCGGCGCGCGGGGCGCCGATCCGGGCGGCGAGCTCGCCGTAGGTGGTGGTGGCGCCGTAGGGGACGGCGTCGAGGGCGTCCCAGACCCGGCGGCGGAACTCCGTGCCGGTCACGGCGAATTCGAGGTCGAAGGCCTCGGCTTCGCCGGCGAAGTAGGCGGTGAGCTGCCGCTCGGCCTCGGCGAAGGCGGCGTGGTCGCGCACCCGGCCCGGGGCCGGGGCGGGAGCGTTCTTCTGGCCCTGTACGGACAGCGAGGCGATGGCGGTGCCGCCGGGTGCGGTGGCGGAGGGGCGGCCGGTGACGAGGAGCGGGCCGAGGGGGCTGGCGATCTCGGTGTAGAGCGTGGTCATGGTTCAGGGGTCCTTGCGGGTCGGGGCGGGGGTGCCGGGCCCGGTGCCCGGGGCGGCGGCCGCCTGCCAGAGGTGGTGGAGGGCGTAGGAGCGCCAGGGGCGCCAGGCTTCGGCGGCGCCGGGCTCCGCGCCGAGGGCGGCGAGGCCGTGGCGGGCGCCGGCGTCGCCGGGCAGGAAGACGTCGGGGTCGCCGAGGGCCCGCATGCGGATGTAGCCGGCGGTCCAGGGGCCGATCCCGGGGAGCTCCAGGAGGGCCTGCGCGGCCTGGTCGCGGTCGGCGCCGGGGTCGAGGCGGACGGCGCCGTCGGCGAGGGCCGTGGCGGTGGCGCGCAGGGCGCGCTTGCGGGCCTGCGGCATGCCGAGGCCGTCGAGGGCGGCGTCGGCGAGGGTGGCGGGGTCGGGGAAGAGGTGGGTGAGGCCGCCGTCGGGTGCGGGCAGCGGCTTGCCGTGGGCGGCGACGAGGGCCGCGCCCAGGCGCACCGCCGCCTCGACGCTCACCTGCTGGCCGAGGACGGCCCGTACGGCGAGTTCGTCGCCGTCGGCCGCGCCGGGCGAGCGCAGCCCGGGCCGGGCGGTGACCAGCGGGCGCAGCAGCGGGTCGGCGCCGAGCCGCTCGGCGACGGCGTACGGGTCGGCGTCGAGGTCGAAGAGGCGGCGTACGCGCTGGACGGCGGTGGCCAGGTCGCGGGGGTCGGTGAGGTGGAGGCGGCAGTCGAGCCAGGCTCCGTGCCGGCGCTCCCCGGGGCGGGGCTCGCCGACCTCGGCGACGCCGGTGCCGTAGGGCAGCCGCAGGGTGCGGCGGTAGAGCCGGGAGCCGGGTTCGCCGAGGACCTCCTCGACGCCGGGGACGGCGCGCCGCTGCAGGAAGCCGAACATCTCGCGGGCCGCGTACGGGCCGCGGTGGGCCAGGCGCAGCGGGATGCCGGCGCCGGTCTGCCGGGGGCCCTTGCGGACGCGCAGGCTGCTGGGCGTGGCCGCGTAGACCTCGCGCATGGTGTCGTTGAACTGCCGGACGCTGGCGAACCCGGCGGCGAAGGCGATGCCGGTGACGGGCATGTCCGTGGTCTGCAGGAGGACGCGGGCGGTGTGGGCGCGCTGGGCGCGGGCGAGGGCGATGGGGCCGGCGCCGAGCTCCTCGGTGAGCTGCCGGTGCACCTGGCGGGAGCTGTAGCCGAGGCGGGCGGCGAGGCCGGCGACGCCTTCGCGGTCGACGACGCCGTCGCCGATGAGCCGCATGGCGCGGCCGACGAGGTCGGCGCGGACGTTCCACTCGGCGGAGCCGGGGGCGGCGTCGGGCCGGCAGCGGCGGCAGGCGCGGAAGCCGGCGCCCTGGGCGGCGGCGGCCGAGGGGAAGAAGCGGGCGTTGCGGCGCTTGGGGGTCACGGCGGGGCAGCTGGGACGGCAGTAGATGCCGGTCGTCTTCACGGCGAGGAAGAACTCGCCGTCGAAGCGGGCGTCTCTGCTGTGTACCGCCTGGTAGCGGGACTCGTCGTCCATGCGTCCAGTCTGCGGGATCGCTGCGCTTGCGACTGGCGGAAATCGGACGGCGGCTTCGCCGCCCTGTCCTCGTCCTCAAACGCCGGACGGGCTTGATCTTTCCGAGCCGTCCGGCGTTCGGGGACCGGTGGCCGGGGCCGGCCAGGCGCCGCCGAAAACGCGCCACAGGGGCTGAGCGCCGTCGCGGCGGAAGTCTTCAGCGCCACGACGACGGGATGTCCCACAGCATCCGCTTCGACAGAGGCCCGGGGCCGCCGGGCGGGCGGCGGGACCGCCGGCGGTCGCCTTCGGGCTTGCGCCGTCGCGGCGGAAAGATTCCGCCGCCACGGCGCTCAGCCACGTCGGCGCATCCCGGCGGTGCCGGACGCACCCCGGCCCGTACGGCTGCTACCGGCCGCCGCGCTTGCGCGCCGCCGCCTCGCGGCCTGCGGCCGATTTCCGCTTCCAGTCGCGGCGGATCTCCGCCCGGAGGCGGGCGTCCGTGCGGGCGGCGATCCACTCGTTCTCGCGCACGAGCTTGCGGTAGCTGTCGAGGCGCCGCTGACCGAGCGTGCCGTCGGCGACGGCCTGCTGCACCGCGCAGCCCGGCTCCGAGGCGTGCCCGCAGTCGTGGAAGCGGCACCGGGCGGCGTACTCCTCGATCTCGGCGAACGCCTGCGCGACACCGCCCTCGGCGTCCCACAGGCCGACGCCGCGCAGGCCCGGGGTGTCGATCAGGACGCCGCCGAAGGGCAGCCGGAGCATGGTGCGCGTGGTGGTGGTGTGGCGGCCCTTGCCGTCGCGGTCGCGGGCGGCGTTGACGTCCTGGACGTCCTCGCCGGCGAGCGCGTTGGCCAGGGTGGACTTGCCCGCGCCGGACTGGCCGAGGAGCACGGTGGTGCCGCCGGCCAGGGCGGCGGCCAGGACGTCGAGGCCCTCGCCGGTCTCCGCGCTGACGGCGAGCACCCGGGCGCCCGGCGCCGCGGCCTCGGTGTCGGCGAGGAGGTGGCCCAGGGTGACGGGGTCGGGCACGAGGTCGGCCTTGGTGAGGACGACCAGCGGCGCGGCGCCGCTCTCCCAGGCCAGGGCGAGGAACCGCTCGACGCGGCCCAGGTCCAGCTCGACGGCCAGGGAGACGGCGACGACGGCGTGGTCGACGTTGGCCGCGAGGATCTGGCCCTCGGAGCGCTTCGACGACGTGGACCGCACGAAGGCGGTGCGGCGGGGCAGCAGGGCCAGGACGTAGCCGCGGGCGGTGTCGACCGCGGCCCAGTCGCCGGTGCACATGACGGCCGTCGGGTCGCCGGTGGTCACGAGGGCGGCGTCGGCCTGCACGGTGCGGACGCCGGAGCCGTCCGGTGCGGGGACGACGACGTCGCAGCGGCCCCGGTCGACCCGGACGATGCGGCCGGGGACGACGCCTTCGGCGGCGTGCGGGGCGTAGCTGTCAGCGAACCCTTCGTTCCAGCCGTAGGGGGCGAGAGGGTGCGGAAGCGAAGTCAAGACGGTGTTCCTTCACGGAAGAGGAGAGGGAGGTGATGGGCATCGGGGTGCGGGCCGTGACAGTCATCGGTCCTCGCCTCCTCTCCGTACGTCCTTGCGGACACGCGTCCTTCGCGTGGGAGTGAGCTTAGGCAGGGCGGCGGGGCGTGCGCGAAGGGTTTTTCGCGCACGCCCCGTCAGTGGAGTGCAGTCGCCTCGCCGGCGGAGCTCAGTCGCGCCGCTTGGCGTGCTTCGGGTGGTGCGTCTCCTTCTGGAGCCGGGAGCGGACGTCGTCCGGCGGCAGGAACTGCGCCCACCGCTCCGGGAACTCCGAGGGCGGCTCGCGGTCCTGGCCGATCACGCCTTCGTCCGGGCCGTCCTCGTCGAGGTCGTCGGCGAGGCTCGCCTCCAGCGCGCGGGCCGCGCGCTCGGCCGCCTCCTGCGCCGCCGCGGCGGCCCGCAGCCGGTCGACGTCGGCACGCGCGGCGGCCGTGGCGACCGACGGCCACACGCGGTCCAGCGCGGCGTTGACGGCCGCGCCGACGAGCACCGCGAAGGCCGACACGCCGATCCACAGGAGGACGGCGACGGGCGCGGCGAGCGACCCGTAGATGGTCAGGCCCTCCACCGTGTGGGTGAGGTAGATGCGCAGCAGGAAGCTGCCCAGGACCCACATCGTCAGCGCGACGAGCGCCCCGGGGATGTCCTCCTGCCAGGGCGAGCGGACGGGCACGGAGACGTGGTAGAGCGTGGTGAGGAAGACGATGGAGAGCAGGATGACGACGGGCCAGTAGAGGAACCGCACCACGTCGCCGCTCCAGGGCACGACGTCCTCGACGGCCTCGGGCCCGGCGACCATCAGCGGCAGGGCCACCGCGCCGATCAGGAGGGCGACCACGTAGAGGAGGAAGGCGAGCAGGCGGGTCCGGACGATGCCGCGCTTGCCCTCCAGCCCGTACATGATCGTGATGGTGTCCACGAAGACGTTGACGGCGCGCGAGCCGGACCACAGGGCGATGGCGAAGCCGACGGAGATGACGTCGGGGCGGCCCTTGGTGACGTCCCGCAGGAGGGGCCGGGCGATCTCGTTGACGCCCTTGTCGCTGAGGACGGTCGCGGACGCCTTGAGGATGTTCTCCTGGATGGAGCCGATGGTGTTGGTGCCGGTCCACGCGTCCAGGTAGCCGAGCAGGCCGAGGAGGCCGAGCAGCAGCGGCGGCAGGGAGAGCAGGGTGAAGAACGCCGCCTCCGCCGCGAGGCCGGTCACGCGGTATTCGATGCACGAATTGACGGTGTCCTTCAGGAGGAGCCACGCCATCCTGCGCTTCGAGACATTCCGGTACAGGACACGAGCCCTGTGCAGCCGTCCGGCCCTGCGCCCCGGTGATTCGTTTGCTGCCTGCACGGTCTAACCGTATCCGCCCTGGCCACGTGGGATCGCACAGCAGCCGAACAGGCGGGCGACGGGGGCGGGAAAAGCGTCCGGTGGAGGGTGATGCTGCGCCGACTCGGCACCACCCTCCGGCCGCTCACCCTCACCATCCGCCCGCGGCGCGGCCCCGCGCAACGGTTGCATGGAGTTGCAATCCGGCGGATGCCCCGCCGGGCGGGCCCGCGGGACGGCACCATGGCAGCGTGAACCGCGGAACCACCGACGAAGCCCTGCTGCCGGCCGTCCGGGAGGCCTGCCTGGGGGACGCGCGTCCCCCGGTCCCGCCGCGCCCGCTGATCGGGCAGTCCTGGCACCGCGTCCGGCTGCGCGGGGTCGATCCGGAGAAGGGTGGTTCCTCCCCGCGGCTGGCCGCCGACGAGGTCGAGGAGCGGCGGCAGCGCTCGCCGCTCGGGGGCCTGCTCACCCACCTGCGCGAGGGCCTGGGGTCCGTCGTGGAGGCCGAGCGGCACCTGATGGCCGTCACCGACGCCGAGGGCCTCGTGCTGTGGCGGCAGGGCAACCGGGGCGTGCTGCGCAGCGCCGACCGGCTGGGCTTCGACGTGGGCGCGTCCTGGGCCGAGGAGCTGGTGGGCACGAACGGCATCGGCACGTCGCTGGTGGAGCGGCGCCCGGTGCTGGTGCGGTCGGCCGAGCACTTCGTCCGCACGCACCACGCGTGGTCCTGCGCGGCGGCCCCGCTGCACGATCCGCGCGACGGGCGGCTGCTGGGCGTGCTCAACGTGAGCGGCCCCGCGCCCGTGTTCAACCCGGCCACCCTGCCGCTGGTCACGGCCGTCGCCAAGGTCGGCGAGGGCGAGCTGCGGGTGCGGCACTGGGAGTCGGTGGAGCGGCTGCGGGCCGTCTCGGCGCCGATGCTGGCCCGGGTGGGCGGCCGGGCGCTGGTCGTGGACCGCGACGGGTGGGCGGCGGCGGTGACGGGCATGGGGCCGGTCCGCCGGGTCGCGCTGCCCAAGGCCGTCCAGGCCGGGCGGGTGTGGCTGCCGTCGCTGGGGCTGTGCTCGCTCGCGCCGCTGCCGGACGGCTGGCTGGTGCGGGTGGAGGAGGCGTCCCGGGCCGAGCTCGTGCCCAGCCGCGTCGTGCTGGACGTGCGCGGGCCGCGCCGCTGGACGGTCACGGTCTGCGGCTCCGCGGGCGAGTGGTCCCAGGAGCTCAGCCCCCGCCACGCCGAGCTGCTGTACGTGCTGGCCCGGCATCCCGCGGGACGGTCGGCGGCGGAGCTCGCGGCGGACTTGTTCGGGGATCCGTCCCGGACGGTAACGGTACGGGCGGAGATGTCGCGGATGCGGCGCACGCTCGCGGGGGTGCTGAGCCATCGCCCGTACCGGTTCGCGGAGAACGTCGACGTCCGCCTGCTCGTACCGTCCCGGGGAGCGGACCTCCTGCCGTCGTCCACGGCCCCGGTGGTCGTGGCGGACCGCGCGGGCGTGTGACGGACGGGGCGCGAAACGCCGCCTTTCCGCCGGGACTGCGGCCCGTCCCTCGCGGCCTGCCCGGCGGCGCCGATCGACCCGAGGCGGGCTCGGCACCGCCGAAAGCCACCGCCGTGGCTGAGCGCCGCCGCGGCGGAAGGCACCCGCGGCGAGCCGCCCCCGGGACCGCGCCCGGCGCCCCCGTCGTGGTTGGGTGGGCGTATGAGCAACCGTACGACCACTGTGACCACCTGGTCGATGGAGATGACCTCGCCGGGCGATCTCATATCCGTCCAGGAACCGGACAGCGCGTCCGGCATCCGGATCGTCCGTGCCGAAGTGCCCTCGCCGGAGTTCAGCCGCTTCCTCTACACCGCCGTCGGCGGCGACGTGACCTGGCTCGACCGCCTGCCGTGGACCCACGAGACGTGGCGCGCGCACCTGGAGCGGCCCGGCGTCGAGACGTGGGTGGCGTACGAGCACGGGACGCCGGCCGGCTACATCGAACTGGAGGCGCAGGGCGAGGGCACGGTAGAGATCGTCTACTTCGGCCTGATCCCGGCGTTCCGGGGCCGCCGCATCGGCGGCCACCTCCTCTCCTACGGCACCGCCCGCGCCTGGGACCTGGCCGGCCGGTGGCCCGGCCTGGCGCCGACGAAGCGGGTCTGGCTGCACACCTGCAGCCTGGACGGCGAGCACGCGGTCGCCAACTACGAGCGCCGCGGCTTCCGTCTGTTCGAGACGAAGACCGAGGAGCAGCCGGAAGCGGCGCCGCCGGGCCCGTGGCCGGGCGCCCACGCCTGACCGAAGAGCCCCCTCACCGACGAACCCGTCCCGGCATCCGGGACGGGTTCGTCCGCAATACGGACAACGGTGGACTGGCCGGATCGTGCCGTGCCACGCTGCCGTCATGTCCGGAGCTGGAATCGTCTTGGTGAGTCGGCGTCACGTCGACCTCGTCCGCATGTCCAGCGCCATCTGTCCGGCGCGCTGACGTCTCAGCACCACCTGCACCAGCACTGCCGCTTCCCCGGCATTCGCCCGCTCCGCCCCGCCGTCCCCGATGCCGCGGACGAGCGTCCCCCTTGCGCACCCTCGCAGCACCGCCGCAGCCCGCCGCCCCGCCCTCGCGGGGCCGGGCCCCGCGGGCTACCCGCAGGCCACCGAAGGACACACCGCCATGGCTGCCACCTCGCACACACCCACCGCCGCCGCCCCGACCCGCCGCAAGGCCGGCCGCCACCGCGGCGAGGGCCAGTGGGCCGTGGGCCACTTCACCCCGCTGAACGGCAACGAGCAGTTCAAGAAGGACGACGACGGTCTCAATGTGCGGACACGCATCGAGACGATCTACTCGAAGGCCGGTTTCGCCTCGATCGACCCCGCCGACCTGCGCGGCCGGATGCGCTGGTGGGGCCTGTACACCCAGCGCAAGCCGGGGATCGACGGCGGCAGGACGGCGGTCCTGGAGCCGGAGGAGCTGGACGACGAGTACTTCATGATGCGGGTCCGCATCGACGGCGGCCGCCTGAGCGTCGCCCAGCTGCGCGCCATCGGCGAGGTCTCGCAGACGTACGCCCGCGGCACGGCCGACATCACCGACCGGCAGAACATCCAGCTGCACTGGGTCCGCATCGAGGACGTGCCCGCCATCTGGGAGAAACTGGAGGCCGTCGGGCTGTCCACGACGGAGGCGTGCGGCGACTGCCCGCGCGTGGTCATCGGCTCGCCGGTGGCCGGGATCGCCGCGGACGAGATCGTCGACGGCACGCCGGCGATCGAGGAGATCGAGCGCCGCTACATCGGCAGCAAGGAATTCTCCAACCTGCCGCGGAAGTTCAAGTCCGCGATCTCCGGCTCGCCGGTGCAGGACGTCGTCCACGAGATCAACGACGTCGCCTTCGTGGGCGTCGTCCACCCCGAGCACGGGCCCGGCTTCGACGTGTGGGTGGGCGGCGGCCTGTCGACCAGCCCCCGGCTGGGCGAGCGGCTGGGCGCCTGGGTGCCGCTGGAGGACGTCCCGGACGTGTGGGCGGGCGTCGTCGGCATCTTCCGCGACTACGGCTACCGCCGGCTGCGCACCCGCGCCCGGCTGAAGTTCCTGATGGCCGACTGGGGCCCGGAGCGGTTCCGCGACGTCCTGGAGAACGAGTACCTGCGGCGGAAGCTCGCCGACGGTCCCGCGCCCGCCGAACCCGCCAACCGCTGGCGCGACCACGTGGGCGTGCACGAGCAGAAGGACGGCCGCTTCTACGTGGGCTTCGCCCCGCGCGTCGGCCGCGTGGACGGCAGCACCCTCACCAAGATCGCCGAACTCGCGGCGGCGCACGGCTCGGACCGGCTCAACACCACCGTCGAACAGAAGATGATCATCCTGGACGTGGCGCGCGAGCAGGTGGACTCCCTCGTCGCCGGGCTGGAGGCGCTCGGCTTCCAGGTCACGCCCTCCCCCTTCCGGCGCGGCACGATGGCCTGCACGGGCATCGAGTACTGCAAGCTCGCGATCGTCGAGACGAAGGCCCGCGGGGCCTCGCTGATCGACGAACTGGAGCGCCGCATGCCGGACTTCGCGGAGCCGGTCACCATCAACCTCAACGGCTGCCCCAACGCCTGCGCCCGGATCCAGACCGCCGACATCGGCCTGAAGGGACAGCTCGTGCTGGACGCGGACGGCCGCCAGGTCGAGGGCTTCCAGGTGCACCTGGGCGGCGCGCTGGGCCTGCGGGCCGGCTTCGGCCGCAAGGTCCGCGGCCTGAAGGTCACCTCCGACGAGCTCCCGGACTACGTCGAGCGCGTCCTCACCCGCTTCGCCGAACAGCGCGAGGACGGCGAGCGGTTCGCGGCCTGGGTCGCGCGCGCCACGGAGGCGGACCTGTCATGAGCGGACGCGCAGCCCCCTTCTACTGCCCCTACTGCGGCGACGAGGACCTGCGCCCCTCCGAGGAGGGGCACGGAGTGTGGGAGTGCACGGCCTGCAGCCGGGCGTTCCGGCTGTCCTTCCTCGGCCTGCTGGCCCCGCGCGACCGCGGCCCCTCCCCCACGTCCGCACCCGCACCCGCACCCGCACCGGGCGCGCCCGTACCCGCGGCCGCACCCGTCCTCGCACCCGGCGAAGGGGGCATAACCCCGTGACCACCACCGACCTGCAGGAACTCGCCGAACGGGCGGGCCGCGAGCTGGAGGACGCCCCGGCGCCCGACATCCTGCGCTGGGCCGCCGAGACCTTCGGCAAGCGGTTCTGCGTCACCTCCTCCATGGAGGACGCGGTCGTCGCCCACCTCGCCTCCCGCGCCCTGCCCGGCGTCGACGTCGTCTTCCTCGACACCGGCTACCACTTCCCGGAGACGATCGGCACCCGCGACGCCGTCGCGGCCGTGATGGACGTCAACGTCATCACGCTCACGCCGCGCACGACCGTCGCCGAACAGGACGCCGCCCACGGGCCCCGGCTGCACGACCGCGACCCCGACCTGTGCTGCGCGCTGCGCAAGGTCGAGCCGCTGGAGCGCGGGCTCGCCGCGTACGACGCCTGGGCGACCGGGCTGCGCCGCGACGAGTCGCCCACCCGGGCGGGCACGCCCGTCGTCGGCTGGGACGCGCGGCGGCGGAAGGTGAAGGTGTCCCCCATCGCCCGCTGGACCCAGCAGGACGTGGAGGCGTACGTGGCCGAGCACGGCGTGCTCACCAACCCGCTGCTCATGGACGGCTACGCCTCCGTCGGCTGCGCGCCCTGCACCCGCCGGGTCGCGGCGGGCGAGGACGCCCGCGCCGGCCGCTGGGCGGGGCTGGCCAAGACCGAGTGCGGGCTGCACGGATGACGCCGACCGTACGGATGACACAGGAGCGGGAGCAGAGGATGAGCGGAGCCACGATCTGGCTCACCGGCCTGCCGAGCGCGGGCAAGACAACCATCGCCCGGGCGCTGGCCGAGCGGCTGAGCGGCGAGGGACACCGGGTGGAGGTGCTGGACGGCGACGAGGTCAGGGAGTTCCTCTCGGCCGGCCTGGGCTTCTCCCGCGCCGACCGGGACACCAACGTGCGGCGCATCGGCTTCGTCGCGCAGTTGCTCGCCGCGCACGGCGTGAAGGTGCTCGTCCCGGTGATCGCCCCGTACGCGGACTCCCGCGAGGCGGTGCGCAAGCACCACCAGCAGCGCGGCACCGGCTACCTGGAGGTGCACGTGGCAACCCCGGTGGAGGTGTGCGCGGCCCGTGATGTGAAGGGCCTGTACGCGAAGCAGGCCGCGGGCGAGCTGTCCGGGCTGACGGGTGTGGACGATCCGTACGAGGCTCCGGCCGACCCGGACCTGCGGATCGAGGCGCACGCCCAGAGCGTCGAGGAGTCGGCCGGGGCGCTGCACGCGCTGCTGGTGGGCAGGGGGCTGGCATGAACGTTCCTGACAGTCCTTACGCGCTGACGCATCTGGATGTGCTGGAGTCGGAAGCGGTGCACGTCTTCCGGGAGGTGGCCGGGGAGTTCGAGCGGCCGGTGCTGCTGTTCTCCGGAGGCAAGGACTCCATCGTCATGCTGCACCTGGCGCTGAAGGCGTTCGCGCCCGCGCCGCTGCCGTTCGCCCTGCTGCACGTGGACACCGGGCACAACTTCCCCGAGGTGATCGCCTACCGCGACCGGGTCGTCGCCGAGCACGGACTGCGCCTGCACGTCGCCTCCGTACAGGAGGCCATCGACGCCGGACGCGTCCGCGAACGACCCGACGGAACCCGTAACCCGCTGCAGACCGTACCCCTGCTGGAAGCCATCGCCACGCACCGCTTCGACGCCGTCTTCGGCGGCGCCCGGCGGGACGAGGAGAAAGCCCGCGCCAAGGAGCGGGTGTTCTCCCTGCGGGATGAGTTCGGCGGCTGGGACCCGCGCCGGCAGCGCCCGGAGTTGTGGCAGCTCTACAACGGCCGCCACGCCCCCGGCGAACACGTCCGCGTCTTCCCCCTGTCGAACTTCACCGAGCTGGATGTGTGGCAGTACATCGCCCGGGAAAAGATCGACCTGCCTTCGATCTACTTCGCGCACGAGCGTGAAGTGTTCTCCCGGGACGGCATGTGGCTCGCCCCCGGCGACTGGGGCGGCCCCCGCGACGGTGAAACCGCGTTGCGGCGACTGGTGCGTTACCGCACGGTCGGTGACATGTCCTGCACCGGCGCCGTCGACTCCACCGCCACCACCATCGAGGACGTCATCGCCGAGATCACCGCCTCCCGCCTGACCGAACGCGGCGCGACCAGAGCGGACGACAAGCTCTCCGAAGCCGCCATGGAGGACCGCAAGCGCGAGGGGTACTTCTAGCCATGAACAGTGTCACCGCCACCACAGCGACCTCACTGCTGCGTTTCGCCACCGCAGGCTCGGTCGACGACGGCAAGTCGACCCTGGTCGGCCGGCTCCTGCACGATTCGAAGTCGGTGCTGGCCGACCAGCTCGAAGCCGTCGAGCACGCCTCCCGCAGCCGCGGCGCGTCGGCCCCGGACCTGGCGCTGCTGACCGACGGCCTGCGCGCCGAGCGCGAGCAGGGCATCACGATCGACGTCGCCTACCGCTACTTCGCCACCCCGCGCCGCCGCTTCATCCTCGCCGACACCCCCGGCCACGTGCAGTACACCCGCAACATGGTCACCGGCGCCTCCACCGCCCAGGCCGCCGTCGTCCTCGTCGACGCCCGCAACGGCGTCGTCGAGCAAACCCGCCGCCACGCCGCCGTCGCAGCGCTCCTGCGCGTCCCCCACCTCGTCCTCGCCGTCAACAAGATGGACCTCACCGGATACGCCGAGCCGGTCTTCGCACGGATCGCCGAGGAGTTCGCCGCGTACGCGGGCTCCCTGGGCGTGCCGGAGGTCACCGCGATCCCGGTTTCGGCACTCGCCGGGGACAACGTGGTGACCCCGTCCCCCCACATGGACTGGTACGGCGGACCGACCGTGCTGGAGCACCTGGAGACGGTGCCCGTCGTCACCGACCCGGCGAGCGAGCCTGCCCGCTTCCCCGTCCAGTACGTCATCCGCCCCCGGACCGCCGCCCACCCGGACTACCGCGGCTACGCCGGGCAGATCGCCTCCGGCGTCCTGCGCGTCGGCGACCCCGTCACCGTCCTCCCCTCCGGGCGGACGAGCACCATCGCCGCCATCGACGCCCTCGGCTCGCCGGTGGACGTGGCGTGGGCGCCGCAGTCGGTGACGGTGCGCCTCGCCGACGACGTGGACGTCTCGCGCGGCGACCTGATCGTCCCGGCCGCGGGCGCGCCCGCCACGACCCGGGACGTCGAGGCGACCGTCTGTCATGTGGCGGACCGGCCGCTGCGCGTGGGGGACCGGGTGCTGCTCAAGCACACGACCCGTACGGTCAAGGCGCTGGTGAAGGCGGTCCCGTCGCGGCTGGCGCTCGACGACCTCTCCCAGCACCCGGAGCCGGGCGAGCTGGCCGCCAACGACATCGGGCGCGTGGTGCTGCGCACGGCCGAACCCCTCGCCCTCGACCCCTACGCCGCCTCCCGGACCACCGGCTCCTTCCTCCTCATCGACCCCGCCGACGGCACCACCCTCACCGCCGGCATGGCGGGCGAGGCGTTCGCGGACGGCTCCGCTCCCGGCGGCACCGCTCCGGCGGCCGGCGACGAGGGCTGGGACTTCTGACGATGACGACCTCCGCCAGGGACTTCTTCACGGGCTTCGGCAAGGAGGGCGGCCGCGTCGGCAGCGGCGACCTCGGCAGCGGGCGGGGCGGCACCGGCCGATGTGCGCGCTGAGCCCTGTGCCGGCGCCGCCCGCCGGTCCCGCCGCTCCCGCCGTTCCCCCCTGCCT
>NZ_JBPQTW010000096.1:0-25227 GCF_051386535.1 Streptomyces sp. URMC 127 | reverse complement strand
GGCCGGCACCGGAAGCGGGCGCTCAGGATCAGCGTCAGGACCTCGTCCCCGTCCGCGTTCACCAGGCGTCCGCGGTTGCGGACGATGCGGAAGTCGGGCGCGGAGAGGGAGGGCAGGACGGCGGCGATCTCGCAGGTGCCGGTCAGCACGTCGCCCGGGCGGACCGGCTGCAGGAAGCGCACCTCGTCGACGCCGGGCGAGCCCTCGACCGTGCCCTCGGCCGCGGCGTCGGGCAGCAGCGTCGTCACGTACAGGCGCATCCAGATGGCCGCGGTGTTCCAGCCGCTGGCGATCAGGCTGCCGAAGGCGGAGGCGCGGCCCGCCTCCTCCGAGAGGTGGTACGGCTGCGGGTCGTACGTGCGGCCGAAGGCGATGATCTCCTCGGCCGTCACCTTGTGCGAGCCGAGGTCGTAGCTGCTGCCGATGACGTAGTCCTCGGCGTGGACCAGACGGCCCATCAGAAGTACTTCCGCTCGATGGCCTCCAGCGTGCGGAAGTCCTCGAGGTCGATGGCCTCGTGGTCGATCTCCGTGCCGCTGGCCTCCTCGACGGTCAGGACGAACTCGACGAAGGAGAGCGAGTCGACGAGGCGGGCCTTGATGAGGTCCTCGTCCGGGGCGATGGAGGTGCGCTCGGGGTGCTTGGCCAGCAGCCAGTTGCGCACGGTGTCAAGGTTGGACGAGGTGGTGCTCGGCATGGGGTTCCTCCTTGTACGGGTACGTGTCCGTGTGCGGGTGCGGGGCCGTATGCGGGTACGGGTGCTGGTACGTGCCCACGTGCGGTTGCGTGTCCGCGTGCGGGTGCGCGGGGGCTGCCGCCGCCGTGGCTGCGACGGCGACGGCGAAGAGCTCTTCGTGGGAGATGCTGACGTCGACGGCCTCGATGCCGGCATCGGCGGCCCAGCGGCGGGCGGGCCCGGTGAGGTGGACCAGGGGCCATTCGCCGGGGCTCTTGAGGATTTCGATGGACTGCCAGGGCAGCGGCCGGTCCGGGACGTGGAGCAGCTTGAACACCGCTTCCTTCGCCGCGAGGCGGCCGGCGACTCCGTGGAGGTCCCAGCCGGTGGGGAACCGGCTCAGGGCGGTCTCCGCGGGGGTGAGCATCCGGTGCAGGCGGCCGTCGTCGCCGGCGGCCGTCATCTCCCGCACCCGGGCCAGGGGGACGAGGTCCACGCCGACCCGGATCCCGGTCGCGCTCACGAGGCGGCGGCGTTGACGGCGGCGCGGGCCTGCTGGAGGTCGCCGCCGAACCGGTCGCCCAGGACCGCCAGCCACCGTTCGAGGCCGAAGGCGACGCAGCCGGTGAAGGCGTGCTCGCCGGTGCCCTCGACGGTGATGGCGCAGCGTTCGCCGAAGAAGTTGCGGTGGGTGTTGACGGAGGCGATGGCCAGTCCGTCGGCCTGGAACTCGTGCTTGACGGGGCTGAGCCGCTGCAGGAGGGCCCGGCCGCCGTCCCGTTCGAAGAAGGGGTCGGCGGCCGCCTCCTTGTGCAGTTCCAGGCCGAGTTCCTTGGCGAAGCGCTCGATCCGGTCGGTGAACCGGGCGATGACGTCCTGGGTGTGCTCGAACGTGCCGAGGGCGACGATCTCGCGCATCTGGAAGCTGAGGAGCCGCCTCAGCCCCTCGTACTTCTCCTCGTTGCGGAAGCACCGGTTGATGAGGGTGATGGTGGTGTCCGGGGCCACCGCCTCCCGCTCGAAGTAGAGGTAGGCGCCGTAGCAGCTGGAGTGCGGCAGACCGAGGAACGGGGGGTCGACGTCGCGGCTGGCGAAGGCGCCCTCCACCGGGGCCGGCGGTGCACCGGTGACGTCCAGCGGGCCGCCGACGAACTGCAGGTGCGGGAAGTTGGCGTAGACGTCGAACTTCTCCAGGTCGCGCAGCGGGTAGACGGGCGGCGGCATGATCTCCCGCGCGCCGGCCTCGGCGGCCCAGCCGGTGATGGTGCGGTCCAGGTCGCGCAGCAGGTCGGTCTGGTCGGGGCCGAGGATGGTGAGGGCACCGCCCTGGGCCGTCGAGAGCGTCGCGGTCATCCGTTGCCCCCTTGCGCGGTCGCGCCGGCGAAGCCGAGGTCCCGGTCCGGCAGGATCCCGGTCTTCAGGAGGTAGCCCAGCGGCTTGCGGAACACCTGCTGCTGGAACTCGGCGCTGCGCGGGTCGGCCAGCAGGCGCCGCCGGACCGCGAACGGTTCGGGGATGCCGGCGTCCCGGTAGACGTGCGGGTTGAACAGGGACTCGAAGCTGTAGTTCAGATAGCGCTTGACGTAGGCCCGGACGCGGGCGAGCTCCTCCTCCGTGCCCTTCGCCTGGAGGTCCTTGAAGAGCAGGGAGACCAGCTCGCGGCCGAAGGCGATGTGCCGGGACTCGTCCTGGTGGTGGATCCGGTTGACCGCCCGGATGGTGTCGTGAAGCCGCTCGTCGGCCGCCATCGTGCTGTTGAAGTGGTCCACGAGCTCCTCGAAGAGAAGGATGCGCAGGAACACCAGGAAGCTCGCGGCCTCGCCGGACCAGGCCTCCCCGTCGCCGGCCGGCTCCAGCTGGCGGTAGATCTTGTTGCCGTACCGCAGGCAGAACTCGGCGAAGAACCACATGTGCTCGTTCTCCTCACCGATGAAGTGGTGGAAGAACTCGGACGGTATCTCGAAGCCCCGGGTGTGAATGCGCCGGGTCACCTCGACAATGAGCTCGCGAATGCCGTCCACATTCAGGCTGTAGAAGTTGATGCTTTCGTACCGGGACAGCCGGTAGAGCTGCTCCTGGTCGAGTTCGCGGGCAACGCCGGTCCCGAAGGTGGTGGTGAGCTCGGGGCTCATCCACCACCGGTTCTCCGGCAGGGAATCCGGCCAGTCGAACATCCGGTAAGGGTTGTAGTAGTCCTCGACCGACTTGCGGTTGAGGCGTTCCAGGATCTCCTGGAACCGGTCATCCTTGCTGATCAGCTCACTGATCATCACACCTCCTGCATCCGCGGGGGGTCACTCCGGGGGCGACTGGACGAAACAGGACGGCTCAGAGTCCGGACACAAAGGAAGTACTGCTCGAATCGAATTGACCGGCATTCGCCCGCCGGTTTTCGATGCCTGTTTGCGGCAGTGACGTTTCCATGCGCCGCCCCGGCAGTCCAATAAAGTTGATCTATGGACGCATAGACGGCCTCTAACACCGCAGGTCGGACGGGCTGCGCATGCCTTATTCCGTGGCGCTGATCACAAACCGGACGGCCCGCCTTTTATTCGGCGCGGCGGCGGCCACGGGGCCGGCCCGGCGACAAAGTGCCTGCTGAGGCGTTGACCGGGCTTCGTACGGCGTTGCTACACTCGTAAAGCACCCGGAAAAACAAACTTTCGTAATGGGAATAAATCCTGGCGGGAGGTCGTACGTGCGGGGAGACCAGGAGCCTTTACTCAGCCTCTCCGGTCTATTGCGCCGCCTGGAGTACTTCGTCGTCGTGGCCGACGAACTCCATCTGGGAAGGGCGGCACAGCGCTGCGGGGTGAGCCAGCCCACCCTCTCACATCAGCTGAAGGTCCTGGAGAAGGAGCTGGGGGCGCAGCTGCTGAGCCGCGGCAGCCGCCGGATGTCCCTGACCCCTCCGGGCCGCGCCCTGCAGGAGGAGGCGCCCCAGCTCCTGCAGCGCACCTACTCGATCAAGGCTCGCATCAGGGAGGCGGCCGCGGGCCCCGGCCGGCCGGTGCGGGTCGCCTTCAGCCGCTCGGGACACGCCCTGCGCCAGCGGGAGATGGTCGCGGAGTTCCGGGCGCGCAACGCCCTCCCGGTCTCCGTCGAATCCGGCTGGTCGGAACGGAACGTCGAGCAAGTCCGCGCCGGGCGGGTCGACTTCGCCTTCGTCAGACCGCCCATCGAGGCGGACGACCTGCAGATGTCCGTCGTGGACGAGGTGGAGCTCGTCGAACTCCTCCCCGGCGAGGGGTCGGCCGGCCGCGCGCCGGAGGACCCGCCCGCCGGGGACCTGCCCCTCATCATGTGGCCGCGCCCGCACGCCCCCGGGCTCCACGACCGCATCCTCGGCATCGCCCGGCAGCAGCGGGCACCGCAGGGCCTGCCCACGTACGTCGCGTGGGAGGAGCCCGACTACATCAACGTGGCCGCGGCCGTGGCCTCCGGCGGGGGCGTGTCGTACATGGACCGCGACATCGCCGAATGGATGAGCCTCAGCGTGGACCTGCGGGTGCGCCCGCTGGGCGTGCCCGGGCCGCACACGGACGTCGCCGTCGTCTGGCGCGACGACCAGGACCCGGAGCTGGCGTCGCGGTTCGTCACCGCGTGCTGCGGGGTCGGCTCCTTCCGCGGCGCGGAGGCCGAGTGCGGCTGTCTGGTGCAGTAGCCCGCCACGTCCCGGCTCGATGGGAACCCGAAGGGAACCAGCATGAACTGCTACGACTGCTACGCCTCACAGGGCGCGGAGACCGCCGCGGTCGCCGTGTGCCACGGCTGCAACTCCGGCCTGTGCCCGGCGCATCTGCGCATCACCCGGCCGGCGGTCCACCGCGTGAACGGCACCGGCGTCTCGCACAGCCCCGTCCCGGCGCGGCAGGTGCTGTGCGCCACGTGCCACGCGGCCGCGCACGGCGTGGCCGCGTCCGCGTCCGCGTCCGCGCCGTCGCCCTCGCCCTCGCCCTCGCCCTCGCCGGGGCGGTCGGCGCCGCGCAGCCCGGTCACCTGATCCGGAGCACCTGCTGAGTCTCCTTCGGGCCGGTTACCTGATCTGGCGGCGGACCAGCTCGTGGAAGAGGCCGCCCGCGTCGGCGAGCAGCTGGGCGGGCGGCCCCTGCTGGACGATCCGCCCCTCCGCCATGACGATCACCCGGTCGGCGTCCATGACCGTGGACAGCCGGTGGGCGATCACGATGCGCGTGGCGCGCAGGGCGCGGGTGGACTCGATGACCACGCGCTGGGCCTCGTTGTCCAGCGCGCTGGTGGCCTCGTCCAGGAAGAGGACGCGCGGCTTGCGGACGAGGGCCTGGGCGATCATCAGCCGCTGGCGCTGGCCGCCGGAGACGGTGCCGCCGCCGTCGGAGAGCATGGTGTGCATGCCCATGGGCATGGCCTTGATGTCCTCGGCCAGGCCCGCCATGGCGGCGGCCTCCCACACCTCCTCCAGGGTGAACGTCCCGGCGCCGCGGATGCAGTCGAGGATCGAGCCGGAGAACGGCTGGGCGTTCTGCAGGACGACGCCGCACTGCCGGCGGACGGCCGCCCGGTCCAGTGCGGCCAGGTCCTGCCCGTCGTAGAGGACGCTGCCCGAAGCGGGCTCGTCGAAGCCGATGAGCAGCCGCAGCAGCGTCGACTTGCCGCAGCCGCTGGCCCCGACGACCGCGACGAACTCCCCCGGCCGCGCGGCGAACGACACGTCGTCCAGGACGAGCGGCCCGTCGTCGGCGTACCGGTAGGACAGGCCCACGGCCTCGACGGCGCCGCCGAGTTCGCCCGGCTGAACACCCGAGGGGCGTACCTCCGGGGCGGCTTCCAGGACCGGCTTGATCTGTTCGAGCACCGGCTGCACGGCGGCGGCCGAGAGGAGCGCGCCCGTCAGCTGGGTGACGGAGGACAGCAGCATCGTCACGGCGGTGCTGAAGGTGAGGAAGTCCGCGGCCGACATGCTGCCGCGGGCGGGCCCGGCCAGCAGCATGAACATCACCAGCGTGCACAGCGGCAGGGCGACCGCGTTGAGGACCGCGACGGTGTTCTTCACGCGCCCGGCGCGCTGCTGCAGTTCGCGCGTGCGGGCGAACTCCCGCGCCCAGGCGGCGTAGGCGAAGCTCTCGGCCGCGGCCACCCGCAGCTTGGGCAGCCCGCGCAGGGTCTGGAAGGCCTGGTTGTCGAGCTTGTTGCCGAGCCTGACCAGCTGCCGCTGGTAGCGCAGCTGCCACAGCCCCAGGCCCAGGAAGACCGCGGCGATGCCGAGCAGCATGCCGATCGCGGCCAGCGCCAGGGGCACGCTGTAGACGAGGAGCAGGACGAGGTTCACCGCGCCGGCGGTGCCCGCCTGGAGCACCACGGGCGCGGTGCCGGAGAGCATGCGGCGGACGGCGCTGACGCCCATGGCCGCGCCTGCCAGTTCGCCGGTGGAGCGGCCGGCGAAGAACGTCGCGGGCAGCCGCAGCAGCCGGTCCCACACCGCGGGCTGCAGGGTGGCCTCGATGCGGCCTTCCATGCGCAGGATCGCGGTGTTCTGCAGCAGCATGAAGACGGCCGAGACGAGGGCTGCGGCGACGAGCGCCACGGCGGTCTGCACGATGAGGCCGCTCTCGGCCTCGGGCACGTACCGGCCGAGCACCCGGCCGGTGGCGACGGGGACGAGCGCGCCCAGGCCGGTCGCGACGAGCCCGCCCAGGGCGAGGCCGCGCAGCTCCGGGCCGGTGCCGCGCAGGGCGAAGCGCAGCAGGGGCAGCAGGCGCGGCTTTCCCGGGGGCAGGGGGCGGTAGAGCATGACGGCGCGCGGCTCGTAGGCGTCCGCGGTGTCCTTGCCGATGCGCTCGCGCCTGCCGGTGGCGGGGTCGGCGGCCTCGTACCGGCCGCGCCGCCACAGGAGGGCGACGGGCGCCCCGTCCTCGGCCCGCCGGCCGATCAGGGGGCCGCTGTCCTCGCGCCACCAGCGGCCGGTGAGCCCGATCGTGCGGGTGCGGACGCGGGAGGCGAGGGCGATGCGCTCGACGGGGTCGGTGCGCTCGTCGGCGGCGCCCGCCCCGGCCGGTTCGGTCAGGGCGATGCGGGCCTCGTCGGCGACGAGGCGGCACGCGGCGAAGGTCGCGTCGGCGTCCTGCGCGCCGCGCCGCGGCGCCCGGCCGGAGCGGCCGATGGAGGCCAGGAGCGTACGGTCCGCCCGGGCGCGGGCGGCCTCCCCGGCCTCGATGCCGGCGGCCGTACGGTCCTCGTGGGCGCGTTCGGCCTCCTCGATCCAGCGGTCGAGGGCGTACAGCAGCCGGTACTGCTGGTCGACCATGCCCTGCCACATCGCCGGGTCGACGAGCAGGCTCCCCACCGCGCAGCCCTCGTACGGGGCGCCGTACTGGACGCTGCCCGGGGCGACCTGCATCCACAGGACGTCCTCGTCGGCCCCGGCGCCGTCCGGGGCCGCGCGGTTCTCCAGGGGTGCCTGATAGAGGACGCGCAGGCCGCGGCCGATGCCGAGGGCGAAGGCGTTCTCCAGGTGGCTGTTCTGCGGGTGGCCCGGGGTCGCGCCGTGGGCGCCGTACGGCCAGGGGTCGCCGTACCAGCCGGCTTCGGGCTGCGGCCGGTGCAGCTCGTGCAGGTCGATGCGGCGCAGCGCGCAGCCCTGCAGGGGGCGGCCGGTCAGGGTGTGTTCGGGGCCCTCGGCGGGACCCAGCAGGAGCGTGCCCGGGGTCAGGCGGCCCAGGAAGTGCCAGTGCCCGGTGCGGGCGGCGCCGACGGCGAACAGGTCCAGCTCGCCGGCCACGACGAGCCAGAGGACGAGCGGGCCCTCCAGGTCGAGGCTGCGCAGGCCCGTGCAGTCGACGGCCGCGCCGAGCCCGCCGAGGGCTTCGACGACCGGATCGGTGCGGGGAGGAGCCGGGTGGGCCTGGTGGGCCTGGTGGCCTTGGTGGGCCTGGTGCATGGCGTACGGGGCGGTGGTGGCGTGGTGCGGAGTGTGTGCGGTGCCATCGCGCGGGGTGTACGCGGTGGCGTCGTGCGATGTGTACGCGGTGGCGTCGTGCCGGGTCGTCACCTCAGTGCTCCCTGACCAGGTCGGCGTACGGGCCACCGGCGGCGGCCAGGTGCTCGTGGCGGCCGCGTTCGACGACCGTGCCGCGGTCGAGGACGAGGATCTCGTCGCTGTCGCGCACGGTGCTCAGCCGGTGGGCGATGACGATGCAGGCGCAGCCGCGGCGGCGGAGGTTGTCCATGACGGTCTGCTCGGTGACGGCGTCGAGGGCGCTGGTCACCTCGTCCAGGACCAGGACGGCGGGGCGGCGCACCAGCGCGCGGGCGATCTCCAGGCGCTGGCGCTGGCCGCCGGAGAAGTTACGGCCGTCCTGCTCGACGCGGCTGTGGATGCCGCCGGGGCGGCGGGCGACCACGTCGTACACGGCGGCGTCCCGCAGCGCGGCGACAACGGCGTCGTCGGGGACGGAGGGGTCCCACAGGGCGACGTTGTCGCGGACGGTGCCCTCGAAGAGGAAGACGTCCTGGTCGACGAAGGAGACGGAGGCGGCGAGCGCGCCGCGCGGGATGTCCTCCAGCCGCATCCCGTCGATGCGGACGGTGCCCTCCCAGGGGGCGTAGAGGCCGGATATCAGCCGGGAGACGGTGGACTTGCCGCTGCCGGAGCCGCCGACGAGGGCGATCTGCTGCCCGGGGCCCACGGCGAGCGAGAAGCCCTTCAGCAGCGGGGCGTCCAGGGGGCTGTAGCCGAAGGTGACGCCGTCCAGCTCCACGTGCCCCGTCAGGCGGCGGGTGGCGGCGCCGGACCCGCCGCGCGTGTGGACCGCGTCGACGGGGAAGTTCTCGACGTCCTTGAGGCGGGCGACGTCGGCGGCGAAGTCCTGGATGCGCCCGGCCACGCCGTTGAGGCGGGTGATCGGCGCGGTGAAGCCGGTCACGAGGGCCTGGAAGGCGACGAGGAGGCCGACGGAGAGGTGTCCCTCGACGGCCCGCAGGCCGCCGATCGCCAGGATGAGCGCGCTGTTGAGGGCGGCGAGGGCGGGTGCGGCGACCGCGAGCCACGCGCTGGGCACGCCGAGCCGCTGCTGCACGTCGAGGGTGACGGCGTGCCGGCCCGCCCAGCGGCGGAAGAAGCCGTTCTCGCCGCCGGTGGCCTTCATCGTCTCGATGAGCTGCAGGCCGCTGTAGGAGGTGGTGGTGAGCCGGGCGCTCTCGGCGCGCAGCTTCTGGGTGCCGGTGGCCCGCAGGCGCACCACGACGCGCAGGGCGACGACGTTGAGGAGCGCGACGCCGATGCCGACGACGGTCAGCTGCGGATCGTAGGTCCACAGCAGCACGGCGTACAGGACGACGACCACCGCGTCGACGCCGGCCGCGGCGAGGTCGCGCGCCAGGGTCTCGGCGACCGCGTCGTTGGAGCGCAGGCGCTGGACCAGGTCGGCCGGGCTGCGCTGGGCGTAGAAGGTGACCGGGAGCCTGAGCAGGTGGCGCAGGAAGCGGGCGCTGCCCAGCGTGGAGGAGATGATGCGGCCGTGCAGCAGGTTGGACTGCTGCAGCGCGGTGAGCGTCGCGGTCAGCACGAGGGCGGCCGCCATCGCCGCGAAGAGCACGCCCAGCAGGGACGTCTGCCCGCCGATCAGATACGTGTCGATGTACGTGCGGCTGAGCGCGGGGACGGCCGCGCCGACGACCACCAGCAGGAGGCTTGCGAGGACGGCGGCGAGCATCGTGCCGGACGTGCCGCGCAGCCGGGCGGGCATGGCGCCCATGACGCCGGGGCGGCGGCCCGTGCGGCGGAAGTCCGGTCCGGGCTCGAAGGTGAGCACGACGCCGGTGAACGCGGAGTCGAACTCCTCCATGGGCACGAACCGGCGGCCCTTGGCGGGGTCGTTGACGTACACGCCCCGGCGGCCGAACCGCCGGCCCGTGCCGTCGTAGACGACGTAGTGGTTGAACTCCCAGAACAGGACGGCCGGGGCAGGCACCCCGGCGAGCGCGGCCAGGTCCATCTGCATGCCCTTGGCCGTCAGCCCGTAACTGCGGGCGGCCTTCAGGAGGTTGCTGGCGCGGGAGCCGTCGCGGGAGACGCCGCAGGCGATGCGGAGCTCTTCGAGCGGGACGAAGCGGCCGTGGTGGCCGAGCACCATGGCGAGCGCGGCGGCGCCGCACTCGACGGCCTCCATCTGCAGGACGGTGGGGGTGCGCACGGTCTTGGAGGGGCGTACGGCCTTGGAGGGGCGTACGGTCCTGGCGCTGTGTGCGGTCTTCTGCCGGCCGGTGGAGGCTGCGGGCGCGGACCGGCGGCGGCGTGCGGCGGTCACGGCAGCAGCCAGTCGGCGGGCCGCTGGTCGGCGAGGCGGACGGCGCCGGTGACCGGCGTCGTCGAGTCGACGGCGTACGGGGGCCCGCTCGCC
Organism: Streptomyces sp. URMC 127; assembly: GCF_051386535.1. Classification (NCBI taxonomy): domain Bacteria; kingdom Bacillati; phylum Actinomycetota; class Actinomycetes; order Kitasatosporales; family Streptomycetaceae; genus Streptomyces; species Streptomyces sp. URMC 127. Next base: position 15,174 of record NZ_JBPQTW010000096.1, on the reverse strand, counting down.
ACGGACCAGCGGTAGCCGGACTTCGTGGTGGACGAGCGCTCCAGCCGTACGAGCACGGCGACGGGATCTCCCTGCCGGGTGAACCGGTCGGCGAGCCGGCTGTCGCCGAGGAAGCCGCCGATCTGCGCCGCGCTCTGGGGCGCCCGGCCGACGGCCTGGACGCGGCCGCGCAGCACGCCGAACTTCTCCCGGGGGACGGACTGGACGCTCAGGTCGACCGGTGCGCCGACCGGGATCGTGCCACCGCTCCCGCCGGGTACGTAGAGCATGGCCACCAGCGGGTCGTCCGGGTTCGTCATGCGTTCGACGGTCGCGACGTCCGCGCCGGTCGTCACGACGGCCCCCGTCTTGGCGACCAGGGTCGTCACCCGTCCCCCGGCCACGACGTGCACGGTCCGGTCTCCGCGGTCCGTGCTGACCCGCAGCAGGGGCGCGCCCGGCGCCAGCAGCTGGCCCTCCCGCGCGAGCACGCCGGTGACCTGGCCCGCGTACGGGCTCTGCAGCAGATAGCTGCCCTCGGCGCGGGTGAGGACGCCGGGGGCACTGAGCCGGGACGTCACGGATCCGGTGAACGCCCAGAAGCCCGCCGCGGCGAGGACGGCGAGCGTGACGGCCAGGGCGAGCCGGCCCTGCGGGCGCGCGAATCGTACGGGCAGGTCGAGTTCTTCGGGTGATTGCAGCTTGGAAAGCGCCTGCTGGCGGAACTGCACGAACTATTCCTTCGACTGCATTCGAGACAAGGGTGGTGAAAGGCGCTACGGAAATGCGGGCAGCCGTGAACCCCGGAACAGGGGAGGAGTTCCGGGATTCACAGGCGGCGGATTTCTCAGAGGTTCTCGGAGATTCTCAGGGGTTCCTGGAGATACTCAGGGGTTCCCGGAGATTCCCAGCGAGTCTCAGAGACCGGCGACGCCGGCGTGCACGCCGACGATGCCCTCGACCTGACCGACCGTGCCCGGGACGGCCTGGACGGTGTTCAGCGAGGTGACGGTGCCGAGCACGTTGTGAACGTCGCCGGTCACGGCGCCGAGCAGGCCGCCGGAGATGCTCACACCGCCGGAAACGGCGTCCAGCTCGGCGTCGGCGATCTCACGGGTCTCGAGGTTGTCACGCATGATGGCGCACCCTTCGTTCGTCTGAATGTTTCTCCATTGCCACGTAGGCATTGCCGTATCGGCATTGCCACGCCGCATTCCGCGCCGGCACGGCCGTGACCGGCCACCGTTCAAAGAGCCGCCGCGGTGCCGCAGATATAAGCACGGGAACGGGTGGCGGGGCCAACCGTGTTGCCGTCCGAACGGCCTTTCCCACGGCGGGCTTTCAGATTCCTTTGCGGGATCATCACAACTTCTTCACAAGATCGAGTAACAGATACAAGGGCCCCGGGATCCTCGCGGAACATAAATGGACACACGCCCACCAAGCGCGTCGGGCATAACCGGCATATCGAGGGCCGGCAACGAGGGGCTACCGCGGGTACCCGGAGGTTGTGGAGATTTCCCGGAGCGACGGCGGGCAGCGCGCCGGGCACGGAGGGTGACGCCCCGCAGGTGGCGGCGCTGCGGTTCAGCGTCCCGAGAAGAAGTCGCGGACGCGGCGGCGGTTGCGGCGTTCGGTGGTGTAGTCGTCGTCGGATTCGTCGTCGGGGCCCTGCAGGACCGTCCAGCTGACGGCAGAGACGGCCGGTTCGAGTGAGAGGCGGCTGACGGCCTCCTCCAGGAGGCTGTCGTCGCGGCGTTCCGTGGTGAGGTCGGCCGAGACGGTGACCTTGCCGGGAGCCTCGGCGTCGGCGCTGTAGACCGAGCGCAGCCGGAAGCCCGGGCGGGCGACCGACTGGACGACGAGGGTGCGGACGTGGGCCTCTTCGGGCTCGGTGCACACGGCCTCGAAGTGGTAGTCGGTGGCCACCTCGGCGCCGCCGTGCGGGCCCCGGTCGAGGCCGCGGGCCAGCGGCCTCAGCAGGGTGTTCGCGCCGACCACGCCCACGGTGCCGAGCGCGGCCACCACGTACAGCCCGGTCCCGGCGAGGGCGCCGACGGCGGCCGAGCACCACAGGGTGGCCGCGGTGTTGAGGCCGCGCACGCTCAGCCCGTCCCGCATGATGACGCCCGCGCCGAGGAAGCCGATGCCGGAGACGATCTGTGCGGCGACGCGGGAGCCGTCGTAGCCCGCGGTGCTCGTCGCGGCGGCGAAGCCGTACTGCGAGAGCAGGACGAAGAGGGCGGAACCGGCCGCGACCAGCGCGTTGGTGCGCAGGCCCGCCATCCGGGCCCGCCACTGCCGCTCCAGTCCGATGATCGCACCGAAGCCCAGGCCGGCCGCGATGTTGCCCGCCATGTGCCACTCGTTGACCACAACCATGATCCGCCTTCCTCGTCGGTTTCCCCAGCCTTTGTGGGCGTCCCTTGTGGGCGTCCCTTGCCGGCATCCCGTGTCGGCATCCCTTTATCGGCCGGTCACAGCCAGGTGTTGAATCGCCGGATGTACCAGGTCTTCACCGCCTGGGTCAGGGCGCAGTACGCCAGCAGGATCGCGATCAGCCACGGGAAGTAGCTCATCGGCAGCGCCTCCATCGACAGCGCCGGGGCGAGCGGCGAGAACGGGAGCAGGAGGCCGAACGCCATCACCGCGGCGGTCATCACCATGACCGGCGCCGAGGCCCGCGAGCCGATGAAGGGCACTTTGCGGGTGCGGATCATGTGGACGACGAGCGTCTGGGACAGCAGTCCCTCGACGAACCACCCGGACTGGAACAGCGTCTGACTCGCCTCGCTGTCGGCCCCGAACACGTTCCACAGCACCAGAAAGGTGGCGATGTCGAAGACCGAGCTGACCGGCCCGGTGAAGAGCATGAACCGGGCGATGCCCCTGGCGTCCCACGTGCGCGGCCGGCGCAGGTACTCCGGGTCCATCCGGTCCCAGGGCGTGGCGAGCTGCGAGACGTCGTAGGCGAGGTTCTGCACCAGCAGGTGGATCGCCAGCATGGGCTGGAAGGGGATGAAGGCGCTGGCCACCAGGACCGAGAAGACGTTCCCGAAGTTCGAGCTCGCCGTCATCTTGATGTACTTGATGGTGTTGCCGAAGGTGGTGCGGCCCTGCTCGACTCCCTGCTCCAGGACCATCAGGTCCTTCTCCAGCAGGATGATGTCGGCCGACTCCCTGGCGATGTCGACGGCCGTGTCGACGGAGATGCCGACGTCGGCGTCGCGCAGCGCGGCGGCGTCGTTGATGCCGTCGCCCAGGAAGCCGACGGTGTGCCCCTCGGCCCGCAGGGCCCGGACGATACGGGCCTTCTGCACCGGGTTGGTCTTGGCGAAGACCGTGGTGGCCCGCACCAGGGCGCGCAGCTCCGCGTCGTCCAGGGCGTCCACCTCGGCCCCGGTGACGACGGCTCCCACGTCGATGCCGACGTCGGCGCAGACGCGCGCGGCGACGAGCTCGTTGTCGCCGGTGACGACCTTGACGGCCACGCCCTTGCCGGCGAGGGCCCGCAGGGCCGCCGCGGCGTCGGCCTTCGGCGGGTCGAGGAAGGCGAGGAAGCCGACGAGGGTCAGGCCGTCCTCGTCCGCGACGCCGTACGTCTCGCGCCCGGCAGGCAGCGCACGGGTCGCGACGGCCAGCACCCGCAGGCCCTGCCGGTTGTTGTCTGCGGCGGTCCGGGTCACGCGGCGGCGCAGTTCTCCGGTGAGCTCCAGGCGGCGGCCGCCGTCGTTGACGTGGGTGCACAGGGCGAGGACCTCCTCGACGGCGCCCTTGGTGATGAGGACGTGCTCGTCCACCGCGTGCTCGTCCACCACGCGCTCGTCCGCCACGTGCTCGTGCGCCCCCGCGGAGCCGTCGATGCCGTTGCGGCTCAGGACCACCGACATGCGGCGGCGCGCGAAGTCGAAGGGGATCTCGTCGACCTTGGTGAAGCGGGCGTCGACGACAACCTCCTCGGCCTCGAGCACGCGGTCGATGACCGCCTGGTCCATGAGGTTGCGCAGCCCGGTCTGGAAGTGGCTGTTGAGGTAGGCGTATTCGAGGATTTCGCCGTCCTCGCGGCCGTGCGCGTCGAGGTAGCGGTCGAGGACGATGCGGTCCTCGGTGAGCGTGCCGGTCTTGTCCGTGCACAGCACGTCCATGGCGCCCAGGTTCTGGATGGCGTTGAGCCGCTTGACGACGACCTTGCGCCGGGCCATGGCGACGGCGCCGCGCGCGAGGTTGGTGGTGACGACCATCGGCAGCATCTCCGGCGTGAGGCCGACGGCCACGGCGACGGCGAACATGAACGCCTCGCCCCAGTCGCCCTTGGTGAAGCCGTTCACGGCGAACACGAGCGGCACCATGACGAGCATGAACCGGATCAGCAGGAAGCTGACCTTCTTCACGCCCGCGTCGAAGCTGGTCTCGGGGCGCTCCCCGGCGAGCGACCCGGCCATCGATCCGAAGTAGGTGTCCGCGCCGGTGGCCACGACGACGCCGGTGGCGGTGCCGGAGGTCACCGAGGTGCCCATGAGGCAGAGGTTGTCGGCCTCTACGGGGTCCGTGGTCGTGGCCTGGCCGTAGTCGTGCGTACGGGTGTCGGCCTTGGCCACGGGCAGGGACTCGCCGGACAGCGCTGCTTGACTGACCATCAGATCCTTGGCGGTGAGCAGCCGCAGGTCGGCGGGGACGAGGTCGCCCGCGGCGAGGCGGACGATGTCTCCGACGACGACCCGGTCCATCGGGATCTCGGTGGTGGCGGGGGCCGTGTTGCGGTTGGTGCGGTCGTCGCGGCTGTCGCGGCTGTCGCGCCGCTGGACGGCGGTCGTCGTGGTGACGAGGGCGCGCAGAGCGGCCGCGGCGCCCGCCGAGCGGCGCTCCTGCCAGAACCGCAGCAGGCCGCCGACCAGCACCATCGCGCCGATGATGGGGATCTTGGGGTCGAAGGGCTCCTCGTCGGCGACCGGCAGCCACTGCACGTACATGACCGCCAGGAGGACGACCAGGATCATGATGAACGGGTTCCAGAAGGCCTTGGCGAGCTGCCCGTACCAGCGCGGGCCGGCGTCGTGCGCGACGACGTTGGCGCCGTCGCGGGCGAGCCGCAGCTCGGCGTCGTCCCGGCGCAGGCCGTGCGGGGTTACCCGGCAGTCCTGCAGGACCTGCGCGGCGGGCCGGCCGCTGATACGGGCCAGCCGGTCGCCGGCGGCACGGGTACGGGCCTCCAGCTCGGCGGTCTTGCGCTCGCGGCGGGTACGGCCCGGCGGGGCGAGCAGGGTGTTGGTCATGGCGGAACCTCTCTTCCGGGCACGACGGCGCGACGGCGTAACGGCATGGCGGCGTAACGGCATGGCGGCATGGCGTGGCCGCGCCGTGGCACGGAGGGGTGAAGGAACGGCACGGGGCAGCACGAGGCGCCCCGGGCGCGGAAAAGGAACGTCAGCGAACGTCAGCGAATGCCGCTGAATGTCAGCGAACAGCAGCGGCCACGAAGGCCGGAATCACGACATCACTGAGCGCGGAAAGGGAAAGTCCACCGCCGTAGCGGCACACTCAAGAACACTCACGGAGAACGGCGCGGCCGACGCCGGCAGGCCCGGCGACGGGCCCGGCAACCGGTCAGCTCAGCTCAGCGCAATGCAGCGCAGCGCAGCGCACACGCGAGGACTTCCCTCGGGACTCCGACTGGTCATCCCGATCACCTCCTCGCTCGTACGTACACGATGCGGCACCGCGCGAAAAGCGCGCCAAATGCGGCCGGAGCGGCACCTTCAGCGTCTAGCTTGCCATATGACGTCAAGCCGTCCGCAATCAGAAGGTAATACCGTGGTTAAAACCATGGAAGGGACCGCTCCGGCGCCGCCCGGCCCGGCGGAAGCGCCGCCGCGCGTCCGCCGGAAGGCCGCCCGCTGGGCCGCGGGCCTGCTCCTCGCGCTGGTCAGCGGGCCGCTGCTGTGCCGGGCCTGCGACGTGGACGGCGTCACGCCGGTGCCCCAACTGCTGGCGTTCCTGCCGTGGTTGCTCGCTCCCGCCGGGGCCGCGCTGGTGCTCGCCGCGGGCACCCGCTGGGCGGCGGGCTGCGCGTGGGGGCTGGCGGCGGTGCTCGGGACGCTGTACTTCCTGCCCCCGTACGAGGCGGGAGGCGCGCCGGCGTCCGGTACTTCCGGTGCGTCCGGCCCGGAGGTGGCCCGGCTGCGCGTCCTGACCGCCAACCTGGAGTTCGGCGGGGCCACGCCGGGCCTGCTGGAGGCCCTGCGGCGCGAGCGGCCGGACCTGGTCTCGGTGCAGGAGTGCTCCCCGCAGGAGTGCGCACCGGCCCTGAACGGCGCCGAGGTGCGGGCCGCGTACCCGTACCGGATCGTCGTGGGCGGCGGCAGGGCGCAGGGCTCGGCGCTCCTGAGCCGCTTCCCCCTGGAGCCGGACGGGTCGGTACGGGGGACGCTGGCGATGCCCCGGGCGCTGGTGCGGGTGGCGGGGACGCGGCTGCTGTTCCAGGTGGCGCACCCGATGCCGCCGGTGGCCGGCGGGGTGGAGCTGTGGCGCACGGAGCTCGGCCGCATCCGCGCGATGGCCGCGGCGCGCGGCGACGCTCCCACGGTCATCGCGGGCGACTTCAACGCCTCGCAGGACCACGCGGCCTTCCGCGCCGTCCTGGACACCGGCCTCCGCGACGGCGCCGCCCTCCTGGGCCGCTCCCGCACCCCCACCTGGCCCTCCCTGACCGCTCCCCCGCTGGGCGCCCAGATCGACCACGTCCTCCTCAGCCCCGCCCTCGAACCCCGCCACGCCCGCTTCCTGGACCTGACGGGCACCGATCACCGGGGGCTGGTGGTGGATGCGGTGCTGCGGGGGTGACGGACATCCGCCCGGCCCGGCGGCCCTCCGTCACACCGGCGGCAGCGCGTCCGGGCCGATGACGGGCGTGTCGTCCTCGTGCAGCACCCGGCACGGGGGCCGGTGCTTGCAGAAGAAGCCCCGGCCCGTGCAGTAGGGGCAGAGGTGAGCGCCCGTCATGTTGCCGCCCTCGCCGGACTGGTCGAGGTAGAGCACGGCCGCGTGGTAGTCGCCGCTCCCTCTGCAGCTCTTGCAGAAGGCGTGCGGGCCGGGGCACGCCTCGTCAGGATCACTCATATCCGTGATGATGCGCGCCTGCCGCAGGAGCCGTATGCCACTTGGGCGTGACTCCTCCTTTCTGCGTACGGCGCCGGTCTTTCGTCGTACGTCCCCGGCCGCCGGGCCCCCGCTCAGCTCCTGCGGCCGTCAGGGGCCCGGCGCCGGTCAGCTCATCCGCAGGGCCAGGAAGAAGTCCAGCTTGTCCTCCAGGCGGGACAGGTCGCGGCCCGTCAGCTGCTCGATCCTGCCGACCCGGTAGCGCAGCGTGTTGACGTGCAGGTGCAGCCGCGTCGCGCAGCGGGTCCAGGAGCCGTCGCAGTCCAGGAACGCCTCCAGCGTCGGGATGAGCTCGGCGCGGTGGCGGCGGTCGTAGTCGCGCAGCGGGTCCAGGAGGCGGGCGGTGAAGGCGCGGCGGACGTCGTCGGGGACGAACGGCAGCAGCAGGACGTGCGAGGCGAGCTCCTGGTGGCCCGCGGCGCAGACCCGGCCCGGGCGGGCGGCGGCGACGCGGCGGGCGTGCCGGGCCTCCTCCAGCGCCCCGCGCAGGCCTTCCGCGGAGTGGACGGCGGCGCTGACGCCGAGGGTGAGCCGGCCGTCGCCGTCGAGGCCGCGGGAGAGCGGTTCGCGGACGGCGGCGAGGATGCGGTCCGCGTGCAGCCCGGCGGCCTGGGGCGCCGCCTCGCCGCCCTCCGGCCCGGACGGCACGGCGGGCAGCGGCACCAGCGCGACCGCCTCGTCGCCCATGTGGGCGACGGCGATCCGGTCGGAGGGCTCGGGCCCGCCGGTCCCGGGCGCGGCGAGCATCTCCTCCAGCAGGGCCTGGGCGACCGGGCCGCCGGGGATGCCGCCGTCCTCCCACTCGACGCGGGCCACGACGACCTGCCAGTGCGGCGCCGTGCCGAGGCCCGGCAGCAGGACGGGCGCGGCGACGCGCAGCCGGGCGGCGATCTCGGCGGGGGCCGCGCCCGTCTGGACCAGCTCCAGGACCTCCTGGGCGAGCCGGCGGCGGACCGTGCGGGCGGCGTCGCGGCGGTCCCGCTCGACGGCGATCAGCTGGGTGACGCCGTCGAGCAGGTCCAGCCGCTCGGGCGACCAGTCCCCGGCGTCGGCCTCGACGGCGAGGAACCAGTCCGACAGGACCGTCTCGCGGACGTCGCGGGCCTCCAGGGCGCGGCCGCTGTGGCTGATGGGGAACAGCGAGTACGTGTCGCCGCCCGCGGTCACCCGGTGCGGCCCGCGCCGGCCCGTGCGGGCGGCGGCCAGGTGCTCGCCGGCCAGGGCCGCGCAGACCGCGGCGGGCAGCTCGGGCCCGGCGCCCGCGAGCGAGGAGCCCGCGATCGGGCGGCCGGTCGGGGACAGCACCCACGCCCGCAGGTCCAGGTCGGAGCCCAGCAGGTCGAGGACGACCTCCGGGCCGCCGCCGGCCGGGCCGGACGTCATCAGCCGGCGGTGCCGGTCCACGACGGCCGCCAGGTCCCCGGCGCGCTCGCTCGACACCTGCCGCACGACGTGCTCGGTGATGGAGGCGAACGAGACCTTCTCGTTCACCGAGAACAGCGGCAGGCGGTGCCGGGCGCACGCGCGGATCAGGTCGTCCGGGATGGAGGCCATCTCGGCCTCGCCCGCCGCGAGCCCCGCCACGCCCGCGCCCGTGAGGATCCGTACGAACCGCTCGGAGTCCTCCGGCTCCCGCCGCCAGGCGAGGCCGGTGAGGACGAGCTCGCCGCCGGAGAGGTAGCGGCTCGGGTCGCGCAGGTCGGTGGTCATCACGCCGCGCACCGTGCGGTCCAGCTCGTCCTCGCCGCTGAGCAGCCGGAGGCCCAGCGCCTCTGTCTCCAGGAGTGCGCGCAGCCGCATCGTGGTCGCCGCCGATCTGTCTTGTTGTTACCAGTGGAATGCAGTGAGGTTTCCCAACCCCGTCTTTCGTTCGAATCTACAAGATGTGCGCTCCGGCCAGCCAACCGCTTCATGGTTTCGGTGACTGCACCGCCCCGCCGGCCGCTCGCTGTACTGGGGCCAAGGCGTGCCGGACGGCTCCCGCCGCGCCGGTCCGGCGGCGTTCCGCCGCACGGGCACCCCCCATCCGCGCGACCCCGTGAGACCGATCGAGAAGAGAACCCCATGGAGTTCCTGCGCCCCGGCAGCTGGGAGGAGGCTCTGGCCGCCAAGGCCGAGCACCCGGCCGCCGTCCCCGTCGCGGGCGGTACGGACGTGATGGTCGAGATCAACTTCGACCGGCGCCGCCCCGAGCACCTGCTCGACCTGAACCGCATCGGCGATTTGTACGAATGGGAGACGGGGGAGGACGAGGTCCGGCTGGGCGCCTCCGTCCCGTACACCCGGATCATGCAGGAACTGCGGGCGGAGCTTCCCGGCCTCGCCCTCGCGGCGCACACCGTCGGCTCCCCGCAGATCCGCAACCGCGGCAGCGTCGGGGGCAACCTCGGCGCCGCCTCGCCCGCCGGGGACTCCCACCCGCCCTTGCTGGCGGCGGGCGCGCTGGTGGAGGCTGAGTCCGTGCGCGGCACCCGGCTGATCCCCGCCGAGGAGTTCTACACGGGCGTCAAGCGCAACGCCCTCGCGCCGGACGAGCTGATCCGGGCCGTACGGATCGCGCGGGCCGACGGGCCCCAGCAGTTCTCCAAGGTCGGCACGCGCAACGCCATGGTCATCGCCGTGTGCGCCTTCGCCGTCGCCCTGCACCCGCGCACCCGCACGGTACGCACGGGCATCGGCTCCGCGGCCCCCACCCCGGTGCGGGCCCGCGCCGCGGAGGACTTCCTCTCCGCGGCCCTGGACGAGGGCCGCCTCTGGGATTCCGGCCGTCCCCTGCCGCCCTCCGCCGCCCGGCAGTTCGCCGAGCTCGCCGCGGCGGCGTGCAACCCGATCGACGACGTCCGCGGCACCGCCCGCTACCGCCGGCACGCGGTGACCGTCATGGCCCGCCGCACGCTCGGCTGGGCGTGGGAGGCCTACCGCGGCGGGGAACGGGGCGAGCGATGCGCGTGAACCTCACCGTCAACGGCCGCCCGCAGCAGGCCGACGACGTCTGGGAGGGCGAGAGCCTGCTCTACGTCCTGCGGGAGCGGCTCGGCCTGCCGGGCTCGAAGAACGCCTGCGAGCAGGGCGAATGCGGCTCGTGCACGGTCCGGCTGGACGGCGTGCCGGTGTGCGCCTGCCTGGTGGCCGCCGGGCAGGCCGAAGGGCGCGAGGTCGTCACGGTCGAGGGGCTGGCCACGGCCGAGGGGCTCGCCACGGGCGGCGACGGCGCGGAACTCTCCGCCGTCCAGCAGGCGTTCACCGACGCCGGAGCCGTCCAGTGCGGCTTCTGCACCCCCGGCCTGATCGTCGCCGCCGACGACCTCATCCGGCACAACCCCGACCCCTCCGACGCGGACATCCGCGAGGCCCTCTCGGGCAACCTGTGCCGGTGCACCGGCTACGAGACGATCCTCGACGCGGTCCGCCTCGCGGCCGCCCGCGCCGGAGAGGCGGGCTGACCCATGGCCACCGCACGCATCCCCGGCGGGCTCCCCGCCGGCCTCACCAGCGGCACCCACGGCGGCATCGGCGAGTCCGTCCCGCGCCCCGACGGCACGCTCAAGGTCACCGGCGAGTTCGCCTACGCCTCCGACCTGTGGCACGAGGACATGCTCTGGGGCGCGACGCTCCGCAGCCCCCACGCCCACGCCCGGATCCTCTCCACCGACATCGCCGAAGCCCTCGCCGTCCCCGGCGTCCACGCGGTGCTGACCCACGCCGACCTGCCCGCCGAGACCCGCTACGGCCTGGAGATCAAGGACACGCCGGTCCTCGCCGACGGCGTCGTCCGCTACCACGGCGAGCCCGTCGCCCTCGTCGCCGCCGACCACCCCGAGACCGCCCGCCGCGCCGCCGCCCGGATCCGCGTCGCCTACGAGGAACTCCCCGTCGTCCACGACGAGGAGAGCGCCACCGCCCCCGGCGCGCCCCTCCTGCACCCGGCCCGCACCGATGCCCACGCCCTCCACGTCCCGCACCCCAACGTCGTGCACCGCCAGCCCGTCCTGCGCGGCGACGTCGCCGCCGCCCGGGCCCGCGCCACCGCCGTCGTCACCGGCGACTACGAAGTCGGCATGCAGGACCAGGCGTTCCTCGGCCCCGAGTCCGGCCTCGCCGTGCCCGCCGAGGACGGCGGCGTCGACCTCTACATCGCCACCCAGTGGCTCCACGCCGACCTGCGCCAGATCGCCCCCGTCCTCGGCCTCCCCGAGGACAAGGTCCGCATGACGCTCTCCGGCGTCGGCGGCGCCTTCGGCGGGCGCGAGGACCTGTCCATGCAGGCCCACGCCTGCCTGCTCGCGCTGCGCACCGGCAAGCCCGTGAAGATGGTCTACAACCGCTTCGAGTCCTTCTTCGGCCACGTGCACCGCCACCCGGCCCGGCTCCACTACGAGCACGGGGCGAGCAGCGACGGCCGGCTGCTCTACGTCAAGGCCCGCATCGTCCTCGACGGCGGCGCCTACGCCTCCTCCTCCCCGGCCGTCGTCGGCAACGCCGCGTCCCTAGCCGTAGGCCCCTACGTGGTCGACGCCGTCGACGTCGAGGCCCTCGCCCTCTACACCAACAACCCGCCGTGCGGCGCCATGCGCGGCTTCGGCGCCGTCCAGGCCTGCTTCGCGTACGAGGCCCAGATGGACCGGCTGGCCGAGCGGCTGGGCCTGGACCCCGTGGAGTTCCGGCAGCGCAACGCGATGGCGCAGGGCGCCGTCATGCCCACCGGGCAGGTCGTCGACGCCCCCGCGCCCGTCGCGGAGCTGCTGCGCCGGGTCAAGGCCCGGCCGCTGCCGCCCGAGCGGCCGTGGGAGACCGCCGGCGGCGGCCCCGACGTGCGCGCGCTGCCGGGCGGGCTGTCCAACACCACCCACGGCGAGGACGTCGTCCGCGGCGTCGGCTACGCGGTCGGCATCAAGAACGTCGGCTTCTCGGAGGGCTTCGACGACTACTCGACGGCCCGCGTGCGGCTCGAAGCGGTCGCCGGGCAGCCGGTGGCCACCGTGCACACCGCGATGGCCGAGGTCGGCCAGGGCGGCGTGACCGTCCACACGCAGATAGCGCGCACCGAACTCGGCGTCACCCGGGTCGTCCTGGAGCCCGCCGACACCCGCGTCGGCTCGGCCGGCTCCACCTCCGCCTCCCGCCAGACGTACGTGACCGGCGGCGCCGTCCGCCACGCCTGCCGGCTCGTACGGGAGAAGGTCCTCGACCTGGGCCGCGCCCGCTTCGGTGCGCACCACCCCGCGTGGGCGCAGGCCGGACTCGTGCTGGAGGGCGGCAAGGTGACCACGGAAGCGGGGGAGGTCCTCGCCGCCCTGGCCGACGTCCTGGAGGACGAGGTGATCGACGTCGAGAGCGAGTGGCGGCACCGCCCCACCGAGCCCTTCGACCTGCGCACCGGCCGCGGCAACGGCCACGTCCAGTACTCCTTCGCGGCCCACCGCGCCGTCGTCGACGTCGACACCGCGCTCGGGCTCGTCAAGGTCGTGGAGCTGGCCTGCGCGCAGGACGTCGGCAAGGCCGTGAACCCGCTGGCCGTCGCCGGGCAGATCCAGGGCGGCACGGTCCAGGGCCTGGGCCTCGCGGTCATGGAGGAGATCGTCGTCTCCGCCGACGGGCGGGTCCGCAACCCGTCCTTCACGGACTACCTGATCCCCACCATCCTCGACACCCCCGCCATCCCCGTCGACATCCTCGAACTCGCCGACGAGCACGCCCCGTACGGGCTGCGCGGCGCGGGCGAGGCGCCCACCCTGTCCTCCACGCCGGCCGTCGTCGCGGCGATCCGGGCCGCGACCGGCCTGCCGCTCGCCAGGGTGCCGGTGCGGCCCGAGCACCTCACCGGCACCTGACCGTCCATCACCGGCACCTGACCGGCCACCGGCACCTGATCGGCCACCGCCGGAACCTCACCGTCCATCACCGGAACCTCACCGTCCCTCGCAGGGCACCACCGGCCGCGCGCCCCCCAGCGGCCGGTGACGTGCCGCCCTTCGTCTCGGGCCGTCCCCCGGGTCGTGCAGCCGAACCACTCACCCGGACCATGGGAGCAGGCATTCATGACCCAGCCATCCGTGGAGCCGGCCTCCGCGGCGCAGCACGCGGGCGCGGGCCCGCGGCCACCCGCCGGAAGGTCCTGGCCCGACCGCTACTTCCGCATCAGCGCACGCGGATCCACCGCCGGCCGGGAGGTACGCGGCGGCATCACCACCTTCATGGCGATGTCCTACATCCTCCTGCTCAACCCCCTGATCCTCTCCGGCCCGGACACCACCGGGCAGCGGCTCGGCCACGCCGGGCTGATCACCGCCACCGCGCTCGCCGCGGCCGTCTGCACCCTGGCGATGGGCCTCCTCGGCAGGGTGCCGCTCGCCCTGGCCGCCGGGCTGGGCGTCTCCGGAGTGCTCTCCACGCAGGTCGCGCCGCACATGACCTGGCCGCAGGCGATGGGGATGTGCGTGCTGTACGGGGCGGTGATCGTACTGCTCGCCGTGACCGGGCTGCGCGAACTGGTCATGAACGCGCTGCCGCTGCCCCTCAAGCACGCCATCACCATGGGCATCGGCATGTTCATCGCCCTGATAGGGCTGGTCAAGGCCGGTTTCGTGCACGCCTCGAAGGGCGGCGGGCCGGTCACGCTGGGGCCTGCGGGCGAGCTCGCCGGCTGGCCCGTACTGATCTTCTGCGTCACCCTGCTGGCCGTCTTCATGCTGCAGGCCCGCGACGTCCCCGGCGCGATCCTCATCGGCATCGTCGCCGGCACGGTGCTGGCCGTCGTCGTCAACTCCGCCGCCGGGCTCCGGCCGTCCGCCTGGCAGAACGGCGCGCCCGCCCTCAAGGGCAGCGCGGTCTCGATGCCGGACTTCTCGCTCTTCGGGCACGTGGAGTTCGGCGGCTGGACCTCGCTGGGCGTCGTGAGCGTCGTAATGATCGTCTTCACGCTGGTCCTGGCGGGCTTCTTCGACGCCATGGCCACGATCATCGGCGTGGCGACGGAGGCCCGGCTGACGGACGACCGCGGCCGGCTGCCCGGCCTGAGCACGGCGCTGTTCGTCGACGGCGCGGGCGGCGCGATCGGCGGGGTCGCCGGGGCGTCGGGCCAGACCGTCTTCATCGAATCCGCTACCGGGGTCGGCGAGGGCGCCCGTACGGGACTGTCGTCCGTCGTGACCGGGCTGCTCTTCTCCGCCTGCCTGTTCTTCACCCCGCTGACCCGCATCGTGCCCGGCGAGGTCGCCGCCGCCGCGCTCGTCGTCATCGGGGCGATGATGATGAGCAGCGCCCGGCACGTCGACTGGGGCGACCGGGCCGTCGCCGTCCCGGCGTTCCTCACGGTGGTGCTGATGCCGTTCACGTACTCCATCACGGCGGGCGTCGGGGCGGGTGTCATCGCCTATACGGCCATCAAGGCGGCGCAGGGGAAGTGGCGTGAGCCGGGTGGGTTCATGTGGGTGCTGACGGCGGTGTTCACGGGGTATTTCGCCCTGCATCCGATCGCAAGCTGGCTGGGCGTCAAGTAGGCGTCAGCCGGGGCGCCACAGGTAGGGCACTGGCACGTGAGGAGCGAACCGTCATGCTGGACATCGCCGAGGAACTGTACCGCTGGTGCGGGGAAGGGCGGGCGTTCGCCGTCGCGACGGTAGTCGCCGTGGAGGGCAGCGCGCCCCGACAGCCGGGCGCGGCCCTCGCCGTCGACGCGGAGGGCACGGTGACCGGGTCGGTGTCGGGCGGGTGCGTGGAGGGGGCGGTGTACGAGCTGTGCCGCGCGGTGCTGGAGAGCGGTGAGAGCGTGCGGGAACGATTCGGCTACGGGGACGAGGGCGAGGACGGTGACGCCTTCGCCGTGGGCCTCACCTGCGGCGGCGTCCTCGACATCCTGGTCGTACCCGTCCGGCCGGACGACCCCGCCCGGCACGTGCTGGCCGAGGCGCTGGCGGCCGTGACCGCGGGCGAGCCGGTGGCGCTGGCCCGGGTGGTGGAGGGCCCGGCCGGGGCGCTGGGCCGGGCGCTGCTGGTCCGGGCGGACGGCACGTACGCGGGGTCGCTCGGGGAGCCGGGGCG
>NZ_JBPQTW010000095.1:0-25271 GCF_051386535.1 Streptomyces sp. URMC 127 | reverse complement strand
GGCGTGGGGGGCCTCGGGGACAGCGGGCGATGCACGTGCCGATGGAGCGACCCCGGCGCGCGGCTGCGGTGCCGTGGGGAGGCCGCGCGTCAGTGGAGGGAAGAGTGCCACCGAGGGCATGTACGTGTCAGGAGCCCGGCGGCAAGTTGGCCGGAATCCGTCCGTTGACGAAAGACCGGCGTCCGCATAGCGGTACGGGCCCGCCCGGAGGCGAGCCCGTACCGCTGCTGGTGACCGTGCGCGAAACCGTCAGGCCAGGCTGTCGCGCCAGGCCCGGTGCAGATCCGCGAACCGGCCCGTGCCCGCGATCAGCTCCGCCGGGGAGCCGTCCTCCACCACGCGCCCCCCGGCCATCACCAGGACGCGGTCCGCGATCTCGACCGTCGACAGCCGGTGCGCGATGACCACCGCCGTGCGGCCGCGCAGCACCGTGGCCATCGCCCGCTGGACGGCCTGCTCGCCCGGGATGTCCAGCGAGGACGTGGCCTCGTCCAGGATGAGCACCGCCGGGTCGGCGAGCAGCGCCCGCGCGAACGCCACCAGCTGGCGCTGGCCCGCGGAGATCCGGCCGCCGCGCTTGCGCACGTCGGTGTCGTAGCCCTCCGGCAGGGCCGCGATGAAGTCGTGCGCGCCGATCGCCTTCGCCGCCTGCTCGATCTCCGCCCTGGTTGCCTCCGGGCGGCCGATGGCGATGTTCTCCGCGACGGTGCCGGAGAAGAGGAAGGCCTCCTGCGTGACCATCACCACCCCGCGCCGCAGCTCCGGCCCGGCGAGGGCGTCCAGCGGCACGCCGTCGAGGAGCACCCGGCCCTCCGTGGGGTCGTAGAAGCGGGCCAGGAGCTTGGCGAGCGTGGACTTCCCGGCGCCCGTCGAGCCGACGACGGCGACCGTCTGCCCGGCGTGCAGCGTCAGGTCGAAGCGGGGCAGGACCTCGCCGCCGGTGCGGTAGGCGAAGCGCACCTTCTCGAAGACGACCTCGCGGCCGGGCATCGCGGACCGGCGCTCCGGCAGCGCCCGCGGCTCGGCGGGCTCGGGCACGCCCGGCCGCTGCGCCAGCAGGCCCGCGATCTTGTCGAGCGAGGCCGCCGCCGCCTGGTAGGAGTTGAGGAACATGCCCAGCTGGTCGATCGGGTCGTACAGCCGCCGCAGGTAGAGCACGGCCGCCGCGAGCACGCCCAGCTCCAGCCCCCCGCCGGCCACCCGGTACGCACCCCACAGGACGACCGCGGCGAGCACCACGTTGGCCACGAGGCGGGAGAGGAAGACGTAGCGGGCCATCTCCAGCATCGCCCCGGCGTTGGCGTCCTTGTGCTCCTCGTTGAGCTTCGCGAACTGCCTTTCGTTGGCGCGCTCGCGGCGGAACGCCTGGACCGGCCGGATGCCGTTCATGGTCTCGGTGAACTTCACGATCACCGCGGCGATCGCCGTGGAGCGCCTGCGGTAGACGGCCCGTGCCCGGCGGTCGTACGAGCGCATCAGCAGCCGCAGCGGCACGAACGAGAGCACGGCCACGGCACCGATGCCCCAGTCCAGCCAGAGCAGGGTGACCGAGATGTACACAACGGCCAGGCAGACGCCGACGAGCTCCTGGAGGCCGTCGTTGATGAGCTCCCGGATCGACTCGACGTCGGTGGTCGCCCGGGAGATGAGCCGCCCGGAGGTGTAGCGCTCGTGGAAGTCGACGCTGAGCGACTGGGCGTGGCGGAAGATGCGGCCGCGCAGGTCGAGCAGCACGTTCTGGCCGATGCGCGCCGAGAGCCGGATGAAGACGTACTGCAGCAGGCCCGCGGCCAGGGCGCTCACCACGTACGCGACGCCGACGGCGATCAGCGGGCCGTAGTCGCCGCGGCGGACGGCCGGCACGGCCCGGTCTATGGCGACGGCCACGAGGAGCGGGCCGGCCTGGACGGCGGCCTGCTGGAGCAGCAGCGCCAGGGCGCTCAGCCGCAGCCGGCCGCGGGCGGGGGCGAGCAGCGAGCGCAGCAGCGCCCGGGAGGCGCCCTTCGGCGCGGGCAGGACGTCCTTGTCGAACGGGTCGTCCGGCGCGGGGCCGGCCCCGGGAGCCGTCTGCTCCGGGCCGGTGGTCGTCCGGTCGGGGGCGGTCGTCATCGCCTGCCTCCCTCGTGCCGTGCGTACGGAGCGTCCGCCGCGCCGCCGCGGTCCTCGTCGCCCGCCATCAGCAGGGCGTACTCCCGGCTGGTGCGCAGCAGTTCGTAATGGGTGCCCACGGCGGCGATGCGGCCCCCGGAGAGCAGGGCCACGCGGTCGGCGAGCAGGACCGTGGAGGGGCGGTGCGCGACGACGAGCGCGGTCGTGCCGGCGAGCACCTCGCGCAGGGCCGCCTCCACGAGCGCCTCGGTGTGCACGTCGAGCGCGGACAGCGGGTCGTCCAGGATGAGGAAGCGCGGGTCGCCGACGACGGCGCGGGCGAGCGCGAGCCGCTGCCGCTGGCCGCCGGACAGGCTCAGGCCCTGCTCGCCGACCTGGGTGCGGGTGCCCTCGGGGAGGGAGTGCACGAAGCCGGCCTGCGCGACCTCCAGGGCGCGGTGCAGCTCGGCCTCGCCGCCGCCGTCGGCGCCCATCAGCACGTTCTCCCCGACGCTCGCGGAGAACAGCGTCGGGTCCTCGAAGGCCACGGAGACCAGCTCGCGCAGCCGTTCGCGCGGCATGGCGGCGATGTCCCGGCCGTCCAGGGTGATCCGCCCGCACGTCGCCTCGTGGAGGCGGGGGATGAGGGCGGTCAGGGTCGTCTTGCCGCTGCCCGTGGTGCCGACGAGGGCCATCGTCTCGCCGGGCCGGATGTGCAGGTCGACGCCGTCCAGGACGGGCGGGGCGTCCGCGGGGGCGTCGGGATAGCGGAAGCCGACGCCCTCCAGGCGCAGGCCGGCGCGCTCCTGCGGCTCCCCTTGCGGCTTGCCCTCCGGCTTCCCCCGCGCCTTCCCCTGAGGCGGGACGCCCGCGGCCCGGGAGGCGGTCTCCTGCCGCGGCACGGGGGCGTCCATGACCTCGAAGTAGCGGTCGGCGGCCGTGGCCGCCTCGTTGGCGATCGCGATCAGGAAGCCGATCGACTCCACCGGCCAGCGCAGCGCCAGGGCCGTCGAGAGGAACGCCACCAGCGTGCCCGCCGACAGGTCGCCGTCGGCGACCTGGAGCACGCCGAGCACCAGCGCCGCGCCGATCGCCAGCTCCGGCAGGCTCATGATGAACGCCCAGAGCAGCCCGAGCAGGTGGGCCTTGTGCAGCTCGGTGCCGCGCAGCCGCCCCGCGAGCGCGGCGAAGGCCCGCTCCTGGCCGCGGTGGCGGCCGAAGCCCTTGATGATGCGGATGCCGAGCACGCTCTCCTCGACGACCGTCGCGAGGTCGCCGGACTGGTCCTGGGCGGTGCGCGCGGCCCGGGAGTAGCGCTCCTCGAAATACGCGCAGAGGATCACCAGCGGCACCACCGGGGCGAGCAGCACCAGGCCCAGCACCCACTGCTGTATCAGCAGGACGACGAAGCCCGCCACGATCGTCGCCCCGTTGACCAGCAGGAAGGTCAGGGGGAAGGCGAGGAAGATGCGCAGCAGCGTCAGGTCCGTCGTGGCGCGCGAGAGCAGCTGGCCCGAGGCCCACCGGTCGTGGAAGGCGACCGGCAGCCGCTGCAGGTGTCCGTAGAGGTCCGCCCGCATGACCGCCTCGACCCGGGCGAGCGGGCGCGCGGTGACGAACCGGCGCACCGCGAACAGCAACGCCTCCAGCAGCCCGAGCAGGAGCACCAGCCCGCCGCCCAGCCACACGCCGGACGGGTCGCCGCCGGCGACCGGGCCGTCCACGATCCACTTGAGCGCGAGCGGGATCGCCAGGCCGGCGCACGACGCGACGATCGTCACCGCGGCGGCCGTGGCCAGCCTGCCGCGCACGGGGCGCACGTAGGGCCACAGGCGCAGCAGGGAGCGGACGGCGGAGCGGCTCCGGTCCGGACGGGAAGGTTCGGGGGGTTCACGGGTCTCTGTCATCAGGAGCGAGACTACGGTTCGCCACTGACAACGCTCACGTGGTTTTTCACCCCCAAGGTCCGCTTAGCGCAACAGAATTGGAGCTTCCGGTCCCGGTTCCGGCCCCTCGGAGCCCTCCGTCGCCACCCGCCACAGGAGCACCGAACGCGCCCCCACCGTGACGCTCCTCCCGGCAGCACGGCGCTCGCCCGGCGCCGCCCCCTGCTCCTCGCGCGCCGTGTCCACGAGCAGCTCGTACGCGGCCGCCCACGGCGGCCCCGGCAGCGTGAACGCCACGTCCCGCGCCCCCGCGTGGAGCACGGCGAGGAAGCTGTCGTCCGTGACCGGCTCGCCCTGCGGCCCGCGCTGCGGGATGTCGCGCCCCGAGAGGTACATCCCGAGCGTCGCCGCCGGCGCGTACCAGTCGGCCTCCGTCATCTCCGTGCCCGCCGCCGTGAACCAGGCGAGGTCCCGCAGCCCGTCCGCGCTCTGCGGCCGGCCCGAGAAGAAGGCGCGGCTGCGCAGCACGGGATGCGCGCGGCGCAGCGCGAGGAGCCGGCCGCACAGGTCGGCGAGCGCGCGCCAGCCCGGGTCCGCCAGCAGCGACCAGTCCGTCCAGCTCGTCTCGTTGTCCTGGCAGTACGCGTTGTTGTTGCCGCCCTGGGTGCGGCCCATCTCGTCGCCCGCGAGCAGCATCGGCACGCCGGTCGACAGCAGCAGCGTGGTCAGCAGGTTCCGCAGCTGCCGCCGCCGCAGCGCCAGCACGGCCGGGTCGTCGGTGGGGCCCTCCGCGCCGCAGTTCCAGGACCGGTTGGCGTCGCTGCCGTCGCGGTTGCCCTCGCCGTTGGCCTCGTTGTGCTTGTGCTCGTAGCTCACCAGGTCGCGCAGCGTGAAGCCGTCGTGGGCCGTGACGAAGTTGACCGAGGCGTACGGGCGGCGCCCGCCCCAGGCGTAGAGGTCGCTGGAGCCGGCCAGCCGGTAGCCGAGGTCGCGCACGTCGGGCAGCGCGCCGCGCCAGTAGTCCCGCACGGCGTCGCGGTAGCGGTCGTTCCACTCGGTCCACAGCGGGGGGAAGGCGCCCACCTGGTAGCCGCCCGTGCCCACGTCCCACGGCTCGGCTATCAGTTTGACCCGGCGCAGCACCGGGTCCTGGGCGATGACGGCCAGGAACGGCGAGAGCATGTCGACGTCGTGCATGGAGCGGGCCAGGGCCGCCGCGAGGTCGAAGCGGAAGCCGTCGACGCCCATCTCCGTCACCCAGTAGCGCAGGGAGTCGGTGATCAGCCGCAGGACGTTCGGCTGGACGACGTGCAGGGTGTTGCCGCAGCCGGTGTAGTCGGCGTAGCGGCGGCGGTCGGCCTGGAGCCGGTAGTAGCGGCGGTTGTCGATGCCCTTCAGGGACAGCGTGGGGCCCAGCTCGCCGCCCTCGGCGGTGTGGTTGTAGACGACGTCCAGGATGACCTCGATGCCGGCCGCGTGCAGGGCCCGCACCATGCGCTTGAACTCGCCCACCTGCCGGCCGTCCGTCCCGGTCGCCGCGTAGCCGGCGTGCGGCGCGAAGTATCCGATGGAGTTGTAGCCCCAGTAGTTGCGCAGGCCGCGCCCCAGCAGGTGGTCCTCGTGCGCGAACTGGTGCACCGGCAGCAGTTCCACGGCCGTCACCCCGAGCCGCACCAGGTGCTCGACGGCCGCCGGATGCGCGAGCCCGGCGTACGTGCCGCGCAGCTCCTCGGGGATCCCCGGGTGGAGCTTGGTGAAGCCGCGCACGTGCAGCTCGTAGATGACCGAGTCGGGCCACGGCGTCTTGGGGCGCTGGTCGTCCGCCCAGTCGTCGCCGTCCGCCACGACCACGCCCTTGGGCACGTACGGGGCCGAGTCGCGCTCGTCGCGGACGGTGTCGGCGACGTGCCGCTGGGGCCAGTCGCGCACGTGCCCGTACACCTCGGGAGGCAGGGAGAAGTCGCCGTCGACCGCCCGGGCGTAGGGGTCCAGGAGCAGCTTGGCGGGGTTCCAGCGGGCACCCGTCCAGGGGTCCCAGCGGCCGTGGACGCGGTAGCCGTAGCGGCGGCCCGGCAGGACGCCGGGGACGAAGCCGTGCCATATCTCGTGGGTCAGCTCGGTCAGGGGCAGCCGTAAGCCGCCCTCCGGGGCGTCTCCTGCGCCGCCGGGCCCGCCGTCGAACAGGCACAGTTCGACGGCCTCCGCGCCGCCGGCCCACAGGGCGAAGTTCGTCCCCGCCGGGGCACCCCCGGCGGCGGGCTTGAAGCGGGCTCCGAGCGGCTCGGGGCTGCCGGGCCACACGGCGGGGCCGGCGGGCGGCCGCGGGGCCGGCTCCGGGCGGGAGCGGCCGTTGACCCGGCCGGCGGTCGTCTCCGGCCGGGCCGCGGGGCGCCGGGCCCGGCCGCCGCCGGACTCGTCTCCCCGTTCCGCCTCTTGCTGGGATGCGCTGGACACGTCTTCGCCTCCGGCGGCTCTCGGGCAGCGCGCCGGGCGCCCGGCGTCCCGTGCCGGGCGGCGCGGTCCTCGTCCTGCCCCAGTTCTGCCCAGAAGCAAGCGCGCGCTCACAGGGCCGTACCCTCCGTCACCCCGGGCCGGAGCACTCAGGTGGCCGGATTATGATGCTCACCTTCAGCCACGGGGATCACCCCTGCCGCATGTCTCGTACCACCGTTCCCATTTGGGACCGAACGGTGACATAGCACGGGGCGGCGGCGCCGGAGCCCTGTGGTTATCTATCGCCAGCGCGTGAGCCGCGCTCCGGGGGCGCCGCGTGGCCGCGGGCCGTGCGAGGGGAGACAACCGATTTGAACGTGCAGCTGATACCGAGCAGGCGCGCAGCCCGCCGCAAGGGGCTGTTCGCGCTGCTGCTCGGCGCGCTGATGCTGCTGGTCACCGCCTGCGGCGGTGACGACGACGGGAAGAAGGGCGGCGCCAAGAAGGTGCCGGACGGCCCGTCGGAGGCCGTCGTGGCCATCGCGCCGGACGACGGCGCGAAGAACGTCGAGACGTCCGGCAAGCTCAAGGTGACCGTGGACAAGGGCAGCCTGACGTCGGTGAAGGTCGCCGACGCCAAGGGCCGCACGGTCGAGGGCAAGATCCTTGACGGCGGCAGGGCCTGGGAGCCGACGGCGCACCTCGGCGCCTCCACGCAGTACACCGTCGACGCGCTGGCCAAGGACAAGGACGGCCGCCCGTCGGCCAAGCACGCGTCGTTCACGACCCTCACGCCGCAGAACACCTTCGTCGGCTACTTCACGCCGGAGGACGGCAGCACGGTCGGCGTGGGCATGCCCGTATCGATCAATTTCAGCCGCGGCATCACCGACCCCAAGGCCGTCGAGCGTGCCGTCAAGGTGACCGCCGAGCCCGCGGTCGAGGTCAAGGGGCACTGGTTCGGCAACGACCGCCTCGACTTCCGCCCCGAGAAGTACTGGGCCCCCGGCACCAAGGTGACGGTCGACCTGAACCTCGACGGCGTCCAGGGCCGCCCGGGCGTGTACGGCTCGCAGAACAAGAAGCTGAAGTTCACCATCGGCCGCAGCCAGGTCAGCACGGTCGACGCCAAGTCCCACCAGATGACGGTCGAGCGCGACGGGAAGCCGCTCAAGACGATCCCGATCTCCGCCGGCGCCCCCGCCAACCCCACGTACAACGGCCAGATGGTCATCAGCGAGAAGCACGAGGTGACGCGCATGAACGGCGCCACCGTCGGCTTCACCAACGGCGACGGCAAGGGCGAGTACGACATCCCGGACGTGCCGCACGCGATGCGCCTGTCCACCTCCGGCACCTTCCTGCACGGCAACTACTGGTCCGGGTCGTCCACCTTCGGTTCGGCGAACGCCAGCCACGGCTGCGTGGGCCTGGAGGACGAGCGCGGCGGCGGCGACCCCAACACCCCGGCCGCCTGGTTCTTCAGCAACTCCCTCGTCGGCGACGTCGTGATCGTCAAGAACTCCGACGACAAGACGATCAAGCCGGACAACGGCCTCAACGGCTGGAACATGCCGTGGTCGGAGTGGGGCAAGAGCAGCCCCCAGGCAGGCTGACGACCGGACCGACGGAGGGGACGGAAACGTCCCTTCACCCGGTGCCCCGCGGCCCGGTGCGCTTGTGACCGAGCGCACCGGGCCGCTCGGCGTTAACCGGGGCTAACCTGAGCGCCATGACTGTGCATCTTGAGGTTGCCGACGGCGTGGGCACCGTCCGCCTGGACCGCCCGCCGATGAACGCGCTCGACATCGCCACCCAGGACCGCCTCCGCGAGCTGGCCGAGGAGGCCACCCGGCGCGACGACGTCCGGGCCGTCGTCCTGTGGGGCGGGGAGAAGGTGTTCGCCGCCGGCGCGGACATCAAGGAGATGCAGAAGATGGACCACGCCGCGATGGTGGCGCGGTCCCGCGGCCTCCAGGACGCCTTCACGGCCGTCGCCCGCATCCCCAAGCCCGTCGTCGCCGCCGTCACCGGCTACGCCCTCGGCGGCGGCTGCGAGCTCGCGCTCTGCGCCGACTTCCGGATCGCCGCCGACAACGCCAAGCTCGGCCAGCCCGAGATCCTGCTCGGCCTGATCCCCGGCGCGGGCGGCACCCAGCGGCTGTCGCGCCTGATCGGTCCGTCCAAGGCCAAGGACCTCATCTTCACCGGCCGTCAGGTCAAGGCCGACGAGGCGCTCTCCCTCGGCCTGGTCGACCGCGTCATGCCCGCCGCCGAGGTCTACGAGCAGGCGCACGCGTGGGCGGCGCGGCTCGCCGCCGGCCCCGCGCTGGCGCTGCGCGCCGCCAAGGAGGCCGTGGACACCGGTCTGGAGACCGACATCGACACCGGGCTCGCCATCGAACGGAACTGGTTCGCCGGGCTGTTCGCGACCGAGGACCGCGAGATCGGTATGCGCAGCTTTGTCGAGGACGGACCGGGTAAGGCCAAGTTCGTCTGATCCCCGGCCGGTTGGCGGCGGTTCGTGAGCGAGCCGCCGCCCGCACCGGTGTTGACGCGGGGTCGTGCCGGTGTCCACCCGGGGTGCCTCTTGTGGGGGAATTACGCGCCGTGCACGCCCACGCGCGACGGCTCGTCCGGCCCCCTTCGCAGACCTTTCCTCAGGCCGTGGTCGCCGCAGGTCAGTAGCGGTTTCGGGGAGATCGCCTGCCCTTGGCATATGTCGTCGCGGCGCCTCGGAGCAGTTCCTTCCGGTCAGGTGAATCCCCGGGTTCCGGCCCCGGCCGTGCTTGCGGCGGCCATCATGGGGGCATGGCGGGCCTGGAGGGAACGGAGCAGCCACGGCAGCGGGGAGGCACGGCCGCTGTCCGCTGGTCGCCGACCGTGGAGGACGAACTGGCGCTCAGGGCGCTCGATCTGTACGGCAACCCCACGCAGGGCGAGGTGCGCCTGCCCTCCCGCCCGGAGTCGGCCGTCGCCGCGCGGCGGCTCACCCAGACGGTGGTGCTGCGCCACTGGGGCCTGTCGGGCCAGCTGACCGAACACGCCGTCCTGCTGGTCTCCGAGCTCGTCGGCAACGCCGTACGGCACACGGGCGCGCGCTACTTCGGCCTGCGGATGCTGCGCCGGAGGGGCTGGATGCGGATAGAGGTCCGCGACCCCTCCCGGGGGCTGCCCTGCCTCATGCCCGTGCGCGAGCTCGACACCACCGGCCGTGGCCTGTTCCTCGTCAACAAGCTCTCCGACCGCTGGGGAGTGGATTTGCTGGCGCGCGGCAAGACCACGTGGTTCGAGATGCGCGTCGCCGACCGCTGACGCAGAGGCCCGCAAACGAAGAGGCCCGCAAACGAAGAGGCCCCCATCCGCCGGCGTGCGGCGGAGCGGGGGCCTCTTCGTGCGCCGCGGAGAATTGGGGTGTGTTCCGCGGCGTGTGGACGACCGGGCTCGGGTCAATGAGGGGTCGTGGTGTTACGACTATGGCAGACGGGGCGCCTTCCAGCCAAAACCGCTATCTGTTCAATTCGGGCAAGGGGTCCCATTTCTCTCGGAAATCAAAGGTGAGCTGAGCCACGTGCCTTGAATTTGGCGAATAGATCATGGGGATCGCTTATTTTTATGCGGAATTACGGAGAGTGATGCCCGGCCGTGATCAGATGTTCGCAAAGGGGCCGCTACTCTGTGCCGGGTCACAACGCCGCACCGGCACAGCACACCAAAAAGGGGAGGCTCCCATGGCTGACATCGAGAGCGCACGCGAGACGTTCGCCAAGTTCGACATCGACGGCGACGGGTTCGTCACGGCCGCCGAGTACAAGAAGGCCATGGCGCAGCTCGGCGACCACTACGTCACCGAGACCGTCGCCCAGTCGATCATCGACTCCAAGGACGCCAACGGCGACCGCCTCATGTCCTTCGACGAGTTCTGGGCGTCCGTCAACAAGGGCTGAGCCGCACGGGGACGGGCGGCGCAGCAGCCGCGGCCGGTCAGCGCCAGCCGCGCCGCTGCGCCCCGGCCCGCCGCCGCCGGTCGTTGCACAGCAGGCACCGGCCCCAGCCCGGCGGCAAGGGGTCGTTCTTGTCCCCGTAGAGGGGATCCACGGGGCCCTTGGGGTGCTCCGAGCAGCCCGTGGCCCCCAGCCCGCCGCCCAGGGCGCTCGCCGCGGTCAGCGCCCTGCGCAGGGCGTCCACCAGCTGCTCGGCCTCATGGGGCGCGGGCGCGGCGGCGTCGAGGGAGAAGGCGATGTCCGAGGCGGTGGTGAGCGCGCTCTGGAGTTCGCGCAGGTCTGCGTAACTCATGCCTGCGAGCCTAACCGCCGCCACTGACAACGCGGCCCCGCCGCCCGCCGCCCGCCGCGCGGCCCTCTGCGGTACGGTCGGCGCCATGCCGGAGGCCCAGGACACCCAGTACCTCGCCGTGATGACGACGACCGACAGCGAGGAGCGCGCCCGGCACCTCGCCGCCGCCGCCGTCGAGGCGCGGCTCGCCGCCTGCGCGCAGATCGACGGCCCCGTCACGAGCGTCTACCGCTGGCAGGGCGGCGTGCAGAGCGACACCGAGTGGCGCGTCCTCTACAAGACCACCGCCGACCGCTACCGCGAGCTCGAACTCCGCATCAAGAGCGAGCACACCTACGACACCCCGGAGATCATCGCCACCCCCGTCACGGCGGGCAGCGACGAGTACCTCGCGTGGCTTCGGGCCGGAACGCGCGTCAGCCGCCGCTGAGGAGCCAGCTCCGCTCGGCGCCCGCGGAGCCCGGATCCCGGACCGCCCGCACCCCCTCGCCCGTGGCGTCGCGCGAGGTGCCGGTGCGGTGGGCGGCCTGCTCCCAGATCCGGCCGTCCGCCTCCGCGACCACCTTCAGCCGCCCGGCCGTGCCGGCCGGCCCGGTGCGGAAGCGCTGCTCCGCCGCGTCCGCGTCGCACGGCGCGGTCACCAGTAGCGCGCCCGGTCTGCCGCTGCCGGTGGCGATGCAGCGGTAGGGCTGGGCCTGCGAGGAGAACTGGTGCGTGGCGGAGCTGTAGACCCAGGTCTGGGCCGCCCGCCCGGACTCCCGGCACGGCTGCAGGGCCACCAGCCAGGGCCGCGGTGCGCCGTGCGGGTCGCGGTAGCCGGACCCTTCGGCGGTCAGGCAGCCGCCGTGCGCGCCGTTGTGGATGCGCACGGCGCCGCCGGGCGCGGGGGGCGTGGATCCGGCGTCGGCGCCGGCCGTGGGTGCCGCGACGCCGAGGGCGGCGACGGCGCCGAGGATCGCTGCGGTGGCGCGGAGGGGATGGCGCATGGCGAAGGCTCCTCCATCAAGGGGTGAACGCAACGGAACGAGGGCGTTGACACTACTGACGGCGCCGGGGCGCTGACACGGTGTTTCCGGTCATGGTCATTTTCACTCGGCCCCTCGTGATCACTCGGGATATCCTCGGCCAAAACTTTACGAAGTGACGAAGTACGGACAAAGGACAGTTCAGACACTTGAAGGCGATACGTAAGAGCGTCGTGGCGGCCACCGGGATCGCGCTCGCCCTGAGCCTGGCCGCGTGCGGTGGCGGCGGCGCCGGCCGGCAGAAGGATGATGCCGGTGCCGACACGGCGCTCAAGACGGCTGACCCGGTCACGGCTCTGAAGGCGGCTGTGGCCAAGGGGGCGGAGCAGAACACCTACCGCACCAAGGGGATGCGGAAGAACCACGAGGGTGAGTTCACCACCGAAGGCGCCTACCAGGTGAAGCCCGACGCCTCCGACGGCAAGGACGTGGGGCCGAAGACCGCCGATGCGCCGGACGGCGTCTCCCACGTCATCTACGTGGACGACAAGATGTACGTCAACACGGCGAAGATCCCGGGCAAGAAGTGGTGGACGCTCGACATGAAGGGTGCCGAGGACCCGGATGCGTCCGAGCCCTTCGTCCTGACGGCGTCCGCGCTCGCCACCGCCGAAGACGTCAGGAACACGGGTGTCGAGACGGTCGGCGGCCGCCGCGCAGCCCACTACGAGGGCACTGTCGTCCTGTCCCGGCTCGCCGCGTACAAGGGCGACGCCATGAAGGAGAAGGACCGCGACTTCTACGTGAAGACCCGCAAGGACGAGGGCTTGGAGAAGGTCGCCGTCGGCGTCTGGGCGGACAAGGACGGCGTGATCGTCAAGACCGAGGAGTCGGGCAAGGGCTCCAAGGGCGAGTACCGCAGGGCCGACGAGTACAGCGACTACGGCGCGGACCTGAAGATCCAGCCGCCGCCGGCCGCGGACACGGCCACCGAGAAGGAGGCCTTGGAGGTCGCCAAGGACCTGCCCGGCAACAAGCTGTAGGACACGCGACGGGCGGGGGCCGGGATCCGGCCCCCGCCCGTCGTCAGCAGATCAGCACTCGATGATGTTCACGGCGAGGCCGCCGCGTGCCGTCTCCTTGTACTTGACGCTCATGTCCGCGCCCGTCTCCTTCATGGTCTTGATGACCTTGTCGAGGGAGACGTGGTGGCGGCCGTCGCCGCGCAGGGCCATGCGGGCCGCGGTGACCGCCTTCGCGGCGGCCATGCCGTTGCGCTCGATGCACGGGATCTGCACCAGGCCGCCGACCGGGTCGCAGGTCAGGCCCAGGTTGTGCTCCATGCCGATCTCGGCGGCGTTCTCCACCTGCTCGGGGGAGCCGCCGAGCACCTCGGCGAGGCCGCCGGAGGCCATGGAGCAGGCCGAGCCGACCTCGCCCTGGCAGCCGACCTCGGCGCCGGAGATCGAGGCGTTCTCCTTGAAGAGCATGCCGATCGCGCCCGCGGCGAGCAGGAAGCGGACGATGCCGTCCTCGTCCGCGCCCGGCACGAAGTTCATGTAGTAGTGCAGGACGGCCGGGATGATGCCGGCGGCGCCGTTGGTGGGCGCGGTCACGACGCGGCCGCCCGCGGCGTTCTCCTCGTTGACGGCCATGGCGTAGATCGTGATCCATTCCATGGCGCGGGCCTGCGGGTCGCCCTCGGCGCGCAGCTGGCGGGCGGTGTTCGCGGCGCGGCGGCGGACCTTCAGGCCGCCCGGCAGGATGCCCTCGCGGGACAGGCCGCGCGAGACGCAGCCCTGCATCACGCGCCAGATCTCCAGGAGGCCCTCGCGGATCTCCGTCTCCGTGCGCCAGGCCTTCTCGTTCTCCATCATCAGCGCGGAGATCGACAGGCCCGTCTCGCGGGAGAGGCGCAGCAGCTCGTCACCGGTGCGGAAGGGGTACTTGAGGACGGTGTCGTCCAGCTTGATGCGGTCCTCGCCGACCGCGTCCTCGTCCACGACGAAGCCGCCGCCGACGGAGTAGTAGGTCTTCTCCAGCAGGGGGGCGCCGGCCTCGTCGTAGGCGAAGAGGGTCATGCCGTTGGCGTGGTACGGCAGGGAGCGGCGGCGGTGCAGGATCAGCTGCGTCGACTCGTCGAAGTCGATCTCGTGGGTGCTGCCGATCTCCGCGCCGAGCAGTCGCAGCCGCTTCGACTCGCGGATCCGCTCGACCTCGGTGTCCGCCAGCTCGACGTCGACCGTGCGCGGGGAGTAGCCCTCCAGGCCCAGCAGGACGGCCTTGGGGGTGCCGTGGCCGTGGCCGGTGGCGCCGAGGGAGCCGAAGAGCTCGGCCCGCACGGAGGCGGTGTGGGCCAGCAGGCCCTCGTTCTTCAGCCGCCGCGTGAACATCAGCGCGGCCCGCATGGGGCCGACCGTGTGGGAGCTGGACGGGCCTATGCCGATCGAGAAGAGATCGAAAACGGAGATGGCCACGGTGGCTGCTCCCTGTCTGCTTGGAGGTGGTACGGGGTGGTGCTGGGGGGTGGGCCCCGAGGGGCGAGCCCTGGGGGCGCACCCGGTGGTACGGGGCGCGTGGTGCGGGGCACCGGGCGCTCACTCTTCAGTGTGCCCGGTGCCCCGTACAAGCGGGTGAATCGGATGCCGATGTGTTACTTCAGCCCGGGGTACAGCGGGTGCTTGTCCGCCAGGGCCGTGACGCGGCCGCGCAGGGCCTCCGCGTCGTAGGACGGCTTCAGCGCCTCGGCGATGATGTCGGCAACCTCACGGAAGTCCTCCGCCTGGAAACCGCGCGTGGCGAGCGCCGGCGTGCCGATGCGCAGGCCCGAGGTGACCATCGGGGGCCGCGGGTCGTTCGGGATGGCGTTCCGGTTGACCGTGATGCCGACCTCGTGGAGACGGTCCTCGGCCTGCTGGCCGTCCAGCTCGGAGTTGCGCAGGTCCACCAGCACCAGGTGCACGTCCGTGCCGCCGGAGAGGACGGAGACGCCCGCCTCGGCGACGTCGGCCTGCACCAGGCGCTCGGCCAGGATCTTCGCGCCCTCCAGCGTACGCTGCTGGCGCTCCTTGAACTCCTCGCTGGCCGCGACCTTGAAGGAGACGGCCTTCGCGGCGATCACGTGCTCCAGCGGGCCACCCTGCTGACCGGGGAAGACGGCAGAGTTGATCTTCTTGGCCAGCTCGGCCGTGGAGAGGATCACACCGCCGCGCGGGCCGCCGAGGGTCTTGTGCGTGGTGGTGGTCACGACGTGCGCGTGCGGCACCGGGGAGGGGTGCAGCCCGGCGGCGACGAGGCCCGCGAAGTGGGCCATGTCGACCATCAGGTACGCGCCGACCTCGTCGGCGATCCGGCGGAAGGCCGCGAAGTCCAGCTGGCGCGGGTACGCCGACCAGCCGGCGACGATCAGCTTCGGGCGGTGCTCCTTGGCGAGGCGCTCGACCTCCTCCATGTCGACCAGGTTGGTCTGCTCGTCGACGTGGTAGGCGACCACGTTGTAGAGCTTGCCGGAGAAGTTGATCTTCATGCCGTGGGTCAGGTGCCCGCCGTGGGCCAGGTTCAGGCCCAGGATGGTGTCGCCCGGCTGGAGCAGCGCGAACATCGCGGCGGCGTTGGCCTGCGCACCGGAGTGCGGCTGGACGTTCGCGTGCTCGGCACCGAAGAGCGCCTTGATCCGGTCGATGGCGATCTGCTCGACGACGTCGACGTGCTCGCAGCCACCGTAGTAGCGGCGGCCGGGGTAGCCCTCGGCGTACTTGTTGGTGAGGACCGAGCCCTGGGCCTCCATGACCGCGACCGGAGCGAAGTTCTCCGAGGCGATCATTTCGAGGGTGGACTGCTGGCGGTGGAGTTCGGCGTCGACAGCGGCGGCGACGTCGGGGTCGAGCTCATGGAGGGAGCTGTTCAGAAGCGACATGAGTTCTTCCTGGACTTCCTGGGCGGAGGAGGAGGTGAGGGCGAGGTCAGCCTGCGGTGAAGGCGTCGTACTCGGCGGCGGAGAGGAGGTCCGCCGGCTCGTCCGTGATCTTCACCTTGAACAGCCAGCCGCCCTCGAAGGGGGCGGTGTTCACCAGCGCGGGGTCGTCCACCACGGCCTGGTTGGCCTCGGTGACCTCGCCGGTCACCGGGGAGTACAGGTCGCTGACCGACTTGGTCGACTCCAGCTCGCCGCAGGACTCGCCCGCGGTGACGGTGTCACCGACGGGCGGGAGCTGGGCGAAGACGACGTCACCGAGCGAGTTGGCGGCGAACTCGGTGATGCCGACCGTGGCCACGCCGTCCGCGTCGACGGCCGACAGCCACTCGTGCTCCTTGCTGTAGCGCAGCTGCTGGGGGTTGCTCATGGCTAGATTCTCCTGGATGCGCGTGAGTGCTTGTGCAACGGGTCTTGACAGGTGGGACGAGAGGGCTCCGGAATCCGGGAAAGCCCTAGCGCTGCCGCTTGTAGAAGGGCAGGGCGACGACCTCGTAGGGCTCGTGGCTGCCGCGGATGTCCACGGCCACGCCCGCCGTGCCGGGCTCGGCGTGCGCCGCGTCCACGTAGGCGATGGCGATCGGCTTGCCGAGCGTGGGGGAGGGGGCGCCGGAGGTGACCTCGCCGACGACCTCGCCGCCCGCCACCACCGCGAAACCGGCCCGCGGCACGCGGCGGCCCTCGGCGATCAGCCCGACGAGCTTGCGCGGCGGCTGCGCCTCGGCCCGCTCCGCGGCCGCCCGCAGCGCGGCGCGGCCCACGAAGTCGCCCTCCTTCTCGAACTTCACGACCCGGCCCAGGCCCGCGTCGAACGGGGTGGTCGCGGTCGTCAGCTCGTGGCCGTACAGCGGCATGCCCGCCTCCAGGCGCAGCGTGTCGCGGCAGGACAGCCCGCAGGGCACGAGGCCGGCGTCCGCACCGGCCTCCGTGAGGGCCTTCCACAGCTTCTCGGCGTCGCCCGGGGCGACGAACAGCTCGAAGCCGTCCTCGCCGGTGTAGCCGGTGCGGGCGATCAGGGCCGGGACGCCCGCGACGGTGCCCGGCAGGCCCGCGTAGTACTTCAGGCCGTCCAGATCGGCGTCCGTCAGCGACTTCAGGATGCCCGGCGAGGCCGGGCCCTGGACGGCGAGGAGCGCGTACGCGTCGCGGTCGTCGCGGACCTGCGCGTCGAAGCCGGCGGCGCGCTCGGTCAGCGCGTCGAGCACCGTCTGCGCGTTGGAGGCGTTGGCCACGACCATGTACTCGGTCTCGGCCAGGCGGTAGACGATCAGGTCGTCGAGGATGCCGCCGTCCTCACGGCAGATCATCGTGTAGCGGGCGCGGCCGGTGGTGACGCTCCCTATGTTGCCGACCAGGGCGTAGTCCAGCAGGGCGGCGGCCTGCGGGCCGGTCACGGTGATCTCGCCCATGTGCGAGAGGTCGAAGAGGCCCGCGCGGGTGCGGACCGCGACGTGCTCGTCGCGCTCGCTGCCGTAGCGCAGCGGCATGTCCCAGCCGGCGAAGTCGGTCATGGTCGCGCCGAGCTCGCGGTGCAGGGCGTCGAGGGCGGTGCGGCGAGGGGTGTCGGTCATGGTGTGGGCTCCCGGACATGGCAGTGAGGACGTCCTCCCCATCTGTCATCGGAACCTGAGAGGTTCACCGGAAGCCACCGCGACACGCGGGGGGCCGGCTTGCACCTTGGGTGGAGCCGCACGCGGCGGCCCGCTTTTCAGATCTGCCTCGTCCGCGCGGTACGGGGCCTGAGAGATTCAAGGGAGGAACTTGCTCCTTCGGCGCCCAGCGTGCACGACGTGGCGTGCCGGCTGGGACTCTCCCGCGCGGATTCGAGCGGCCGGTATGCAGTTGGATTCGCAGTTGGCGCGCACATCATTGCACGTACGAGCGCGATGCGGACTGCCTGGCGGGCCTCGAATTCGATTACCTTGCCTTTACGTTCCGTGGGTAGGGGCCGGTGACGGGCAGTGACCGGCCCGGGGGAGGGCAGAACCGATGGGAACAGCACCGGCAGCACCGGCAGCGGGGTCGGCCGCGGCGCAGGGGCCTCCGGCGCCGCCGGCGCTGCCCCCGGCCGGGGTGCTGGACCTGCGCGGCGGCGCAGGTCCTGCGCAGCTGCGCTTCCCCGCGGGCGACCTGCTGATCGTCTCGGGGCTGCCCGGGAGCGGGAAGTCCACGCTCATCCGGCGCGCGGTGGCCGCGCTGGACGCCCGGGACGGCGTCGTGTGGTGCGTCGACTCCCAGGACGCCCGCGAGCGGCTGGAGCGGCGCGCGCCCGCCCGGCTGCCCTACGGCGCCTACCGGCCCCTCGCCCGGCTCGCCCACTACGCGGCGCTGCGGCGCGCCCTGCGCTCCGGCGCGAGCGTCGTCGTGCACGACTGCGGGCAGCGGGGGTGGGTGCGCCGCTGGGTCGCGCGCGACGCCCGCCGCCGGGCCGCGGCGGCCCACCTCCTGCTCCTCGACGTGCCGCCGGCCGCGGCGCTGGCCGGGCAGGCGGCGCGGGGGCGGGGCGTCTCGCCGCACGCGTTCGGCAAGCACCGCCGGGCGATGGCCCGCCTGACGGCGGACCTCGCGGCGGGCCGCCTGCCGGCGGGCGTTGCGTCGGCGGTCCTCCTGGACCGCGGGGCGGCGGAGGCGCTCGGGGAGATCACGTTCGGGTAGGCGGCAGGAGGCGCAGGGCACCGCCCGCCCGCTACAGCGGCAGCGGCGTCGGCAGCGGCATGCCGCCGCCCGCCAGGGGGAGCTTCGCCAGGAGGTCCTTCACCACGGACAGGGCCTCGTTGATCGCCGCCTGGACGCCCGCCGAATCGTTCCTCTCCGCCGCGCCGACCAGCTTCCGGACCGCCGCCCCCAGCTTCCTCAGCAGGTCCTGCACGTCGCCCACGGGATCCGTCGCCGGGCGCCCTGTGCTCCCGGGCGGGTACTGCCTCAGGGAGTCGCCGAGCCGCCCCGTCGCCGACTGCAGCCGCTGCTGCATCTCCTTGAGCGCGTCCACGTCCGGCGTCTTCGACTGCGCCTCCTTGCCGATCCGGGAGAACAGGGTGAGCGCCTCTCCCAGCTGCCCCACCGCGTCGAGCTGCTGCTGGGCCGCGGCCGTCTTCGGCACCGCGGCCGGGGGCACGACGACCGACATGTCGGGGTCGGGCGCGTTCACGGCGGCCAGGGACGGGCCCGCGACGGCCACGGCGACCGAACCGCAGGCGACGACGGCTATCGCCGAGGCGGCGAACTTGGTGACACGCATGCTCAGGCGTCCCTTCGGCGATCGGGCGGCTACCCGGTCACCGTCGGACGCGCGGTGGCCCTGCGCAACCCGATGGCCACGGTCGGTCCCCGCAGACGGCTCGGCGGCCACCGGTCCGGCACCGCCTGACCTGGGACATCACCGCCCATTTCGGCGCCCCGCGGGAGCGGGCGGGGGTTCAGCCGTTAGGGTGCGGGTGCGGCCTTGTCGAGACGGTGGTTGGACGGCGTTGGACGAGTTGGACGAGATGAGCATCCCCGGGCAGCACGGCGGCTGGAACCCGGCGCCCGGCGGCGCGCCCGCAGGCGGCGCGCCCACGGCCGGCGCCCCCGCCGGCAGCGCCCCCGGCTGGCCCGCCAACGAGCTCGAAGAGGTGCTCGCCGCCTCCGTGGGCGTGCCCGGCGCCGGCCCCCGCATCGTGGAGGCGCTCGGGCGCAGCCACGTCTGGATCCCGCTCCCGGCCGGCGGCGGCCAGGACAGCCCCGACCTCGACGTGCCCACCCTGGAGCTCGACGGCGCGGCCTTCGTGCCCGTCTTCAGCTCCGAGGGCGAGCTCCTGCGCGTCGCGGGCGAGCGCATGCCGTACGCGGTGGCGCCCGCCGTCGAGTTCGCCCGCGGCCTGCCCCCGCAGGTCGGCATCGTCGTCAACCCCGAGGGCTCCGTGGGCGCCCCGCTGCCCCCGCCGGCCGTCGCCGAGCTGTGCCGGGCCGGCCGCACCCTCCTGGACGGCGACCCCACCGGCGGCCGCGTGCGCCTCTTCGAGCCCGACTGGCAGGACGAGCCGACGGCCTTCCTGGCCGCCGCGGGCCTGGAGTTCGCCGCCGCCCGGGTCGTGCGGACCGCGCGCCGCGCCCTCGCCAGCATCGAGGGCGCCGCCCCCGCGCTGTTCATCGGCGTCGAGCTCGACCTGCCGGACCCGGACAGCCGCACCGCGGCGCTGGACGGCCTCGGCCGCGCCCTCGGCTCCGTGCCCGTGCCCTGGCCCGTCCAGCTGGTCTTCCTCGACGTCGCGCGGGACCCGGTCGGCGACTGGATGCGCGACCGGATCCGTCCGTTCTACGACCGCGACCTGTGACTCCTCCCCTGTCCGCCGCGGCGGGCTCGTAAGCTGGTCGGACGACACGGGGGCGCGCCCTGCGCTCCCCGGGTCGCAGCAGCAGTCAAGGCCGAGAGAAGAGGCGGACCCAGGTGAGCGCGGGCGCGGAGAGCGGCGTGGAGCAGATGCTGCGCCAAGTGGCGCCCGGCCGGTACGACGCCTACGAGGCGCTGCTGCGGTCGCTGGCGGAGGGCCGGGTCTGGATGCTGCTCTGGCACGGCCAGGCCGGCTCGCCCGACGCCCAGTACGGCAACATGGAGGTCGAAGGGCTCGGCTACGCCCCGTGCGTGACGTCGGCCCAGGAGCTCGCCGCGAGCGGCTGGAACCGCGCGCACGAGGTGATCTCCGGCCGTGCCGTCGCCGAGGCCCTCTACCCCGGCCGCTGGGGCCTGTGGCTCAACCCGCACGCGCCCGGCGGCGGCGTCGGCGTCCCGTGGCTCGACCTGCGCCGCATCGCCGGCGGCCTGGACCGGCTGCCGGCCGGGCCGCTGCGCCTGAGCGAGCCCGGCGTGGAGATCCCGCAGTTCTACGCCCTCCTCGGGCAGAACGCCCACCGCACCCCCGCGGTGCGCTCGCTGCGCCGCGCCTGGGTGCAGCCCGCCCTCGGCAGCGCGTACCTGGCCATCGGCCTGGACCTCTACGACACCTCGCCGGGCGCCGTCGCGTCCGTGCGGCTGATGATGCAGCAGTCGGTCGGCGCGGTGCCCGACGGCCTGCCGGTGTCCACGGTCGCGATGTCGGACGAGCACGACCCGGTCGCGATGTGGATGCGCGCCAACGCCCGCCCGTTCTACGACCGCGACGCCCACGGCGCGCCCGCCGCTCCTTCCGGTTACGGCTACCCCCCGCAGACCGGCGCCTACTGACGGCTCCTCCGGCAGGGCCGCCGGAGGGATCTCCGCGCGCCCCGCCGCCCGCCGCGTGCCCCGAAGGCCGATCACGGTTGTCCGTATAACGGAACTCCCCTGGACACATCACGGTTGCGCATCCTTTGCCGACCGGGTCTGGCGGGTGATCGCGAAGGCGTTGAAGACTCCCGCCACAAGGACTTGGGGTCCTGCGTACGACCAGCTCCGCGTGCACGTCCCGCAACTTCTCGCACCATCGCACCTTTCGCACCAGTGATGTGAACCAGCCGCATGCGCGGCGGGCGTTGGGCCGGCGAGCGCCGGCCGAGGGGGGTCCACCAGACGATGACGGCACCACTGCACGACACGGACGCGGCGCAGACCGCTGCCGTCGACCTCGCCGCCGACGTCCCCGCCAAGGCGATCGAGGGCCGGTCCCCCTGGCGGATCGCCTGGGTGCGGCTGAAGCGCGACAAGTTCGCCCTGACCGGCGGCGCCGTCGTGCTGCTGCTCGTCCTCGTGGCGGTCTTCGCCCCGCTGATCGTGGGCGCGCTCGGCCACCCGCCCAACGAGTTCCACGAGGACCAGATCGACCCCCTCTTCAGCACGCCCAAGGGCGACTGGGGCGGCATCAGCTCGGACTTCCTCTTCGGCGTCGAGCCCACCAACGGGCGCGACGTCTTCAGCCGCATCGTCTACGGGGCCCGGGTCTCGCTCCTCGTGGCCTTCCTGTCCGCCGTCGTCGCGGTCGCCATCGGCACGGTGTTCGGCATCGTGGCCGGCTTCTTCGGCGGCTGGGTCGACGCCGTGATCAGCCGGGTCATGGACCTCCTGCTGGCCTTCCCGCAGCTGCTGTTCATCATCGCGCTGGTGTCGGTGGTCCCCGACTCCCTGTGGGGGCTGACCGGTTCGGGCGTGCGCATGGGCGTGCTGATCGCCGTCATCGGCTTCTTCGGCTGGCCCTACATCGGGCGCATCGTGCGCGGCCAGACCCTCTCGCTCAGGGAGCGGGAGTACGTCGAGGCCGCGCGCAGCCTCGGCGCGGGCCGCGGCTACATCCTCTTCCGCGAGCTGCTGCCCAACCTGGTCGCGCCGATCACCGTGTACACCACGCTGATGATCCCCACCAACGTCCTCACCGAGGCCGCCCTCAGCTTCCTCGGTACCGGAGTCAAGCCCCCCACGGCATCGTGGGGCGAGATGCTCGCCAGAGCCGTCGACCACTACGAGGCGGACCCGCTCTTCATGATCATCCCGGGTCTCGCCATCTTCGTCACGGTCCTCGCGTTCAACCTCTTCGGCGACGGTGTCCGGGACGCCCTGGACCCCAAGGGGTCGCGCTAGCGCGCGCCGAGGGCCCGCACCCGCCGTTCCGTTCGTGTCCCAACCGCCCCTGCCGACCCGTCAGGAGGCGCACGTCCGCAAACCCGCCGGCCCTGCCCGGGCGGCGACGATCACGGAGGTCGCGACACCTTGAGAACACAGAGAACTGCAAGGCGGAGGTCCGCCGCCGGGGCGGCCCTCGTGGTCGCGGCCCTGGTCACGACGGCCGCCTGCGGCAGCGGCGGCAGCAGCAAGAGCGACGGCGGCGACGGCAAGGGCGCGGGCTTCAACGCCGCGGTCGGCAAGATCGCGAACGCGTCCGACAAGAAGGGCGGCGAGCTGAAGTTCATCGGCACGCAGGACGCCGACTCCTGGGACCCGCAGCGCGGTTACTACGGGTTCATGTGGGACTTCGCCCGCTACTACGCCCGCACGCTGATCACCTCGAAGCCGGCCGCCGGAGCCGGGAGCACCGAGCTCGTGCCGGACCTGGCCACCGACACCGGCAAGGTCTCGGACGACAAGAAGACCTACACCTTCACCCTGCGGCCCGGGGTGACCTGGGAGGACGGGCAGCCCGTCACCGCCCAGCAGGTCAAGTACGGCATCGAGCGCACCTGGGCCACCGACAAGATCTCCGGCGGCCCCACCTGGCTGATGCAGGTCCTGGACCCGGAGAA
Organism: Streptomyces sp. URMC 127; assembly: GCF_051386535.1. Classification (NCBI taxonomy): domain Bacteria; kingdom Bacillati; phylum Actinomycetota; class Actinomycetes; order Kitasatosporales; family Streptomycetaceae; genus Streptomyces; species Streptomyces sp. URMC 127. The sequence continues at coordinate 2,445 of NZ_JBPQTW010000095.1, read as the reverse complement.
GACGTACAAGGGCCCGTACAAGGACGAGACCAAGGACAAGCTGGGGCTGAAGGCGATCGAGACGCCGGACGAGAAGACGATCGTCTTCAAACTGCCCAAGCCCAACGGCGACTTCCTGCAGATGATCGCGATGCCCGCCGCGGCGCCGGTCCGCCCGGACAAGGACACCGCCGAGCGCTACGGCCAGAAGCCGTTCTCCAACGGGCCGTACAAGTGGGTCTCGTACACCCCGAACAGGGGCCTGGAGCTGGTCCGCAACGACAAGTGGAACAAGGACTCCGACCCGGTCCGCAAGGCCCTGCCGGACAAGATCTCCGTCACGCTGATCACCAACGCCGACGACATGGACAACCGGCTGATCAAGGGTGACTACGACCTCGACATCAACGCCACCGGCATGGGCTCGGCGGGCCGGCAGAAGGCCCTCAAGGAGTACAAGGGCAACGTCGACAACCCGCAGACCGGCTTCATCCGCTACGCGGCCTTCCCGAAGACCGTCGCCCCGTTCGACAACGAGCACTGCCGCAAGGCCGTCATCTACGGCGCCGACCACACCTCGTTGCAGACCGCGCGCGGCGGCCCCCAGGCCGGCGGCGACCTCGGCATCAGCATGCTGCCGCCCGCGGTCAAGGGCTTCGACCCGGCGTACGACCCGTACAACATCAAGCAGGGCAAGCCGGACGTGGCCAAGGCCAAGGAGGAGCTGAAGGCCTGCGGCAAGCCCGACGGCTTCAAGACGACGATCGCGGTGCGCAACAACAAGGCGCAGGAGGTCGCCACCGCCGAGTCGCTCCAGGCGTCCCTGAAGGCCGTCGGCATCGACGCGCAGATCGACAAGTACGACGGCGCGCAGAGCACCGGCATCATCGGCTCGCCGCAGAACGTCAAGGCCAAGGGCTACGGCATCATCATCATGGGCTGGGGCTCCGACTTCCCCAGCGGCCAGGGCTACCTCCAGCCGATCGCCGACGGCCGCTTCGTCCAGCAGAGCGGCAACCAGAACTACCCCGAGCTCGACGACCCCGCGATCAACAAGACCTTCGACGAGGCCATCGCCGAGACCGACGTCGAGAAGGCCGGGAAGATCTACCAGGAGGCCAACAAGAAGGTCATGGAGGGCGCCTGGTACCTGCCCTTCACGTACGAGAAGAACATCATCTGGCGCAGCTCCCGGCTGACCAACGTCTACACGGCCGACGCCTACAACGGCCGCTACGACTACGCCTCGCTGGGCGTCGTCAAGTGACCCGTCCGGCAGAGCCAGTGACAGAGCCAGAGCCAGTGACAGACCGTCCGCTCCGCCGGCGCACCCGCCGCTAGGCCCGAAGGGCAGGTGAGGGCCGAGCGCGACGGCCGGGGACGCCCCCCTCTTCCCCAGGGGGGCGCCTCCGGGCCGCCGCCGGGCCGACCGCAGTGTTCGCTTACATCGTCAGGCGGCTGTTCGCCGTCATCGTGATGCTGCTGGTGGTCATCCTCGTGACCTTCGGCATCTTCTTCGCGATCCCGAAGCTCACCGGGTCCGACCCCGCGCTGCTGTACATCGGCAAGCAGGCGGATCCGGCGGCCATCGAGGGCATCCGCGAGAAGCTGGGGCTCGGCAAGCCGATCCTCGAACAGTTCTGGGACTTCGTCAGCGGGATCTTCGCCGGCCGGGACTACTCCAGCGCGAACGGCACCGTCGACTGCCCGGCGCCCTGCTTCGGCTACTCGTTCAAGCACGAGAACCCCATCTGGCCCGAGCTGACGAGCCGGCTGCCCGTCACCCTCTCGCTCGCCGGCGGCGCCTGCGTGCTGTGGGTCACCGGCGGCGTCCTGACCGGCGTCGTCTCCGCCCTCAAGCGCGGCACCGTCTGGGACCGCACCGCCATGACCGTCGCGCTCGGCGGCGTCTCCCTGCCGATCTACTTCACCGCCCTGCTCTCGCTCGCGGTCTTCAAGTACAAGCTCGGCTGGGTCGGCGGCGAGTACACGTCCTTCTCCGAGGCCCCCGGGAGCTGGTTCGGCGGCCTGATCCTGCCCTGGGTCACCCTCGCCTTCCTCTACGCGGCGATGTACGCGCGGCTGACCCGCGCCACCATGCTGGAGGTGCTCGGCGAGGACTACATCCGCACCGCCCGCGCCAAGGGGCTCGCCGAGCCCGTCGTCATCGGCAAGCACGCGATGCGCTCCACCATGACGCCCATCCTCACCGTGCTCGGCATGGACCTCGGGGCGCTGGTCGGCGGCGCCATCCTCACCGAGACGGCCTTCAGCCTGCCCGGCCTCGGCCAGGCCGCGGTCGCCGCCATCAACGAGCGCGACCTGCCGATGATCCTCGGCGTCACGCTCATCACCGCCTCGGCCGTCGTCTTCGCCAACCTCGTCGTGGACCTCCTGTACGCCGTGATCGACCCCCGAGTGAGGCTCTCGTGACCACCGCCCCCGCCCCCGCCCCCGGCCCGGGGG
>NZ_JBPQTW010000094.1:0-25585 GCF_051386535.1 Streptomyces sp. URMC 127 | reverse complement strand
GCAGGGCGGCGGGGAAGTCCTCGGGGGCGAGGGGCGAGAGCCCGGCGTCCGTGGCCACGGCCGGGGCGGCGAGGGCGAAGACGTGGGAGGCGGCGCAGGCGGCCAGGGAGAGCTGGGCGGCGTGCCACAGCCGCCGGATCCACGCGGGGCGCTGCTCTACCCGGCCGGCGAGCGCGCCCGGCACGGCCACGAGGCCCGCGGCGGCGGGCGGCAGCAGGAACGCCCCGGCGAGCAGCACGGGAAGGGTCAGGGTGCGGCGCGGCAGGCGCTCGCAGACGGCGCAGACCGCGGCGAGGAGGGCCACGGCGCACCAGGGGACGCCCGGCCCGGAGCGCAGCGCCGGGGCGGCGCACAGGGTGGCGGCGAGGACGGCGGCGAGGACGCACAGGCGCGCTGCCGCCGGTAGTGCCCCCATGGCGCGTCCTCCCCGTCCCGTGAGGTGCCGACATGCTTGCCGTCAGGAAGGGGAGAATAGGGTCCGGCGGAGCCGGGGATCGCCGCATTCGGGGATTGCCCCGCGCGAGCCGACCACTTGCACACCTTCGGGTGATTGTCGCCGCCGGAGGGCATGCGCGGGCGCGGCCGTATGGAGCCGTGGGAGGACTTCCGCGCAGGGGCCGGCTACTCCTGGGTCGCGGCGCCCAGCGGGCCCGGCCGCGCGGGGCCGCCCGACGCGCTGCGGGCGCCCTTGGCACCCTTGGCGCTCCTGGTGGGCGCGCCCTCGGAGTCCTTGCCGGACGCTGCCGTGCGCGCGGCGGCCTCCGCCGCACGGGCCTCGGCCACCACGTCCTGGTCGGGCACCGACTGCCCGGCACGGATGAGCTCGATCCGGCCCATCACCTTCGAGCGCAGGTCGGCCGGCACGTCGTCATGCCCGCAGCAGCGCTTGACCAGCTTCTTCACGGCCTGCTCCAGGCCGTACTTCTCCAGGCACGGGGAGCACTCGTCGATGTGCACCTCGAACTTGGCGCAGTCCCCGGCGGGCATCTCGTGGTCGAGGAACTCGTAGAGGTGGTCGAGGACTTCGGAGCAGTCCGTCTCGTGCGGGTCTCCGCAGCTCATGAGTCCGAGCCTTTCCGGTTGTGCGACTCGTCGGAGCCGTTCGGCGCAGCAGGGGCCGCCCCTGCGGGGACGAGACCCCGCTCACGGGCGTAGTCCTCCAGCATTCCGCGCAGCTGGCGGCGGCCCCGGTGGAGCCGGGACATGACCGTGCCGATGGGCGTACCCATGATGTCCGCGATCTCCTTGTACGCAAAGCCCTCCACGTCCGCGAGGTAGACCGCTATGCGGAATTCCTCGGGGATGGCCTGGAGGGCCTCCTTGACATCGGAGTCCGGGAGGTGGTCCAGGGCCTGGGACTCGGCGGAGCGCAGACCGGTCGACATGTGCGACTCGGCGCGGGCCAGCTGCCAGTCCTCGATCTCCTCCGACGCGCTGCGCAGCGGCTCGCGCTGCTTCTTGCGGTAGGAGTTGATGAAGGTGTTGGTCAGGATGCGGTACAGCCACGCCTTGAGGTTCGTGCCGTCCCGGAACTGGTGGAAGGACGCGTACGCCTTGGCGTAGGTCTCCTGCACCAGGTCCTCCGCGTCGGCGGGGTTGCGCGTCATCCGCAGGGCGGCGGAGTACATCTGGTCGAGGAACGTGAGGGCGTCCCGCTCGAAACGGGCGTTGCGCTCGGCGGCGCTCTCCGCCGGCGCGGCGGCCGCGGCGGCGTCGGTGACGGCGTTCCCTGCGGCGCTCGCGCCCGTGGCCCCGGTGTCTTCGGTCCCCTTGTCGGTCCCAGTGACCGGACCCACCTCCTCCAACACGACGGCAGGACCGGATGCGGACCCGCTCGAATCGGAGAATAGACGACGATCCCGCCCGTCCGCCGCTCCGGACGGGGCGGGCTGCGCCACATGCAGTGCGGACCATCCCAGGTCAGCGGTCTGCGGGCGGGACAGGCATGCGATCGGACCCATGCGGCGAGCTCCCATTCCTCGGTCGGCCAGTGGTCGTGACGACTGGGACAACATCGCGGGGGCGCGCCGCATTCCCGGAATCCTCCGGAATTCAACAGCTCTTCCGGAATACGGAATTCCGCGCCGGGAGGGGCGGGGAGGTCGGGCCGGCGGCTGAGTCCGGCCCGCCGGCCGGTCAGCGGCCGATGCCCGCCAGCCACTCCGCGACGGACGCGCTGAGCCCGGCCAGCGCCTCCTCCTGCCCGGTCTCCGCCTTCTTCGGCACGGCGAAGCCGTGGTCGCCGTGCGGCACGGGCACCAGGTGCGTTCCCGGCGGGAACTCCTCGGGGCGCCCGAACGGGTCCTTCGCGCCCTGCACGACGAGGGTGGGCAGGCCGGCGCCGGTCAGCTCATCCGCGCGGGACTTCTCCGGCTTGCCCGGCGGGTGCAGCGGGAAGCTCAGGGCCAGCACGGCGGCGGCGCCGAGGCCGGCCGCGGTGCGGCAGGCGACGCGGGCGCCCGCGCTGCGGCCGCCGGCCACGACGGGCAGGCCGGGCTTCCGCAGCGCCGGCCACAGTGCGCTCCAGGCGGCGTCCAGGGTCTTCGGCGCCGGGGCGACCTTCTTGCCGGCGACCCGCCAGGGCTGCTCCACCAGGGCGACGGTGACGCCGTGCGCGGGCAGCGCGGCGGCGAGGGCCTGCAGGTCGCGGGCCTCGACGCCGCCGCCGGCGCCGTGGCCGAGGGCGAGCACGAGGCGGGGGCGGGCGGCCGGGTGCCAGTGGATGCGGGCGTCGCCGGCGGAGGTGCTAACGGTCTCGATCACCCGTCCATCTTCGTACGCCCGGAGATCGTCGTACGTCAGAAGAGCGTCGCCTCCTCCGGCGCCTCCAGCTCCTTCACGAGCTCGGGCCCGTTGTTGCGGACGTCGCTGACCGCGGTCGTGACCGGGTAGGCCCGGACGGACCCGGCGGGCGGCGGGACGAGCAGCCCGCGCAGCTCCTCCGCGTCGGTGCGGCCGGGATCCAGCCACGCGGCCCAGCGGTCCGGCGGCAGGACGAGCGGCATGCGGGGGTGGATCTCGGCCAGGGAGCGCGGTCCGCCCTCCGGCGCCGGGGCGCCCTCCGGGCGGGCGAAGGGCTCGGCCTCGGCCTCGGTGGTGAGCACCGTGCAGGTGGCCCACCAGGCCTGCGGGTGGTCGGGCGGCAGGGTCGGGTCGCGCCAGAACTCGTACAGCCCGGCCATCGCCATGACCGACCCGTCCGCCGGGGTGACGAAATAGGGCTGCTTGCGGGTGCGCTTCTTGCGGCCCTTCTCCTCCAGCTCCCGCTCGGCCGCGCCGGTGACCCACTCGTAGTAGCCGTCGGCGGGTATGAGACAGCGGCGCGCCTCGAAGGCCCTGCGGTAGGACGGCTTCTCGTGGACCGTCTCCGAGCGGGCGTTGATCATCTTCGCGGCGCCCTCGGGGGATTTCGCCCACGACGGCACGAGCCCCCAGCGCAGGGGCCGCAGCTGGCGAACCGGACGCCGGTCGCCTGCGTCTTTCAGGGGACGCTCGAGCACCGCGTACACGCTCTTCGTCGGGGCCACGTTCCAGTCCGGGGCGAGGGCCTCGGACGGCTCCCACTTCTCGACGCCGAAGAGCCCCACGAGATCCTCGGGCTTACGGCTCGCCGCATATCGACCACACATATTGGCCACCCTGCCACGGACCCACGAGGAGCCGCGCACAAATGGACAGCACCGAAGCCACCGCCCTGTGGGACCGCGTGGTGGGGACCCAGCCCGCCCCCTCCGTGTGGCTCGTGGCCGCCACCGGGATCGTCGCGCTCGCCGCGGTGGCACCGCGCGGGATATGGCTGGTGACCCGCAACGCCGTCACCATCGCCCACGAGGGCGGCCACGGGCTGGTGGCCCTGCTGGCCGGGCGGCGGCTGGAGGGCATCCGGCTGCATTCGGACACCTCCGGGCTGACGGTGTCGCGCGGCAAGCCCACGGGCCTGGGCATGATCCTCACGGCCGCCGCCGGCTACCCCGCGGCCTCGCTGCTGGGCCTCGGCGGCGCCTGGCTGCTGTCCGCCGGTCACATCACGGCGCTGCTGTGGCTCGCGACGGGCCTGCTGGCCGCGATGCTGCTGATGATCCGGAACGCGTACGGGGTGCTGACGGTCGTGCTCTCCGGCTCGCTGTTCGTGCTGGTCTCGTGGCTGGCCGGACCGGCCGTGCAGGCGCTGTTCGCGTACGGGGTGGTGTGGTTCCTGCTGCTCGGCGGGGTCCGGCCGGCGTTCGAGCTGCAGGCCAAGCGGCGCTACGGCGGTGCCCCCGACTCGGACGCGGACCAGCTGGCCCGGCTGACCAACCTGCCCGCCGTCGTATGGCTGGTTTTCTTCCACGTGATCTCGCTGTGCGCGCTGACGGGCGGCGGGCGCTGGCTGCTCGGCCTGTGACCTGACATGCCCGGGCCGCGAGCACGGGGCCGGGCACTGCGGGGACGGGACCACCGGGAGAACGTCAGTAAGGTAAAGGCATGACCGAGAACCCCGCGCACTCCGACCTCTGGCCCGCCCCCCTCGCCACAGGCGCGGTCGACGCGACCGTGACCGTGCCCGGTTCCAAGTCGGTCACCAACCGCGCCCTGGTGCTGGCCGCCCTGGCCTCCGAGCCCGGCTGGCTGCGCCGCCCCCTGCGGTCCCGCGACACCCTGCTGATGGCCGAGGCGCTGCGCGCCATGGGCGTCGGCATCGAGGAGACCGTCTCCTCCAGCTCCACCTCGGCGGAGGGCTCGGCCGGATCCGGCGAGGCCTGGCGGGTGATCCCGGCCCGGCTGCGCGGCCCCGCCACCGTCGACGTCGGCAACGCCGGCACGGTGATGCGCTTCCTGCCGCCCGTGGCGAGCCTCGCCGACGGCCCGATCCGCTTCGACGGCGACCCGCGCAGCTACGAGCGCCCCCTGCACGGCGTGATCGACGCGCTGCGCGCCCTGGGCGCCCGCATAGACGACAACGAGCGCGGGGCGCTGCCGCTGACCGTGCACGGCCAGGGCGCCCTGGAGGGCGGCACCGTCGAGATCGACGCCTCGTCCTCCTCCCAGTTCGTGAGTGCGCTGCTGCTGTCCGGCCCGCGCTTCAACCAGGGCGTGGAGGTCCGGCACACCGGCTCCGTCCTGCCGTCGATGCCGCACATCCGGATGACCGTCGACATGCTGCGCCAGGCCGGCGCGCAGGTGGACACCCCCGAGTCCGGCGGCGAGCCGAACGTGTGGCGGGTCTCCCCCAGCGCCCTGCTCGGCCGCGACGTCGTCGTGGAGCCGGACCTGTCCAACGCGGCGCCGTTCCTGGCGGCCGCCCTGATCACCGGCGGCCGGGTCACCATCCCCGACTGGCCGGAGCGCACCACCCAGCCCGGCGACGCCCTGCGGGAGATCTTCACGGCCATGGGCGGCTCCTGCGAGCTGACCGAGGCCGGCCTGACCTTCACCGGGACCGGCCGGATCACGGGCATCGACGCCGACCTGCACGAGGTCGGCGAGCTCACCCCGGTGATCGCCGCCGTCGCGGCGCTCGCCGACTCCGAGTCGGTCCTGCGCGGCATCGCCCACCTGCGGCTGCACGAGACGGACCGGCTGGCCGCCCTCGCCAAGGAGATCAACGAGCTCGGGGGCGACGTCACCGAGACCGAGGACGGGCTGCGCATCAGCCCGCGCCCCCTGCACGGCGGCGTCTTCCACACCTACGAGGACCACCGGCTCGCCACCGCGGCCGCCGTCATCGGCCTCGCCGTCGACGGCGTCCTGGTGGAGAACGTCGCGACCACCGCCAAGACCCTGCCCGACTTCCCGGAGCTGTGGTGCGGGATGCTGGGCGACGGCGCGGGGGCGACGGCGCCGAGAGTCTGAGAAAGCCAGGAAAGCCAGCAATGCGCCGCTACGGCAAGAACCCCGACGAGGACGACGTCCGCGTCCGCCCCAACCGCAAGGGCAACCGCCCCCGCACCAACATCCGCCCCAAGCACGAGGATGCCGCCGGCGGCTTCGTCCTCACCGTCGACCGCGGCCGGCTGACCTGCCTGGTCGAGGACCGCACGGTGGTCGCCATGAAGGCCCGCGAGCTGGGCCGCAAGGGGGTCGTGGTCGGTGACCGGGTCGCCGTCGTCGGGGATCTCAGCGGCGCCAAGGACACCCTCGCGCGCATCGTGCGGGTCGAGGAGCGCTCGTCGGTGCTGCGCCGCACGGCCGACGACGACGATCCGTACGAGCGCGTGGTCGTCGCCAACGCCGATCAGCTCGCGATCGTCACCGCCCTCGCCGACCCCGAGCCGCGGCCCCGGCTCATCGACCGCTGCCTCGTCGCGGCCTTCGACGCGGGCCTGGAGCCGCTGCTCGTCCTGACGAAGTCCGACCTCGCCTCGCCGGACAAGCTCCTGGAGTCCTACGGCGCGCTCGGCGTGCGCTACGTGGTCACCAGCCGCGAGGAGCTCGCCGACGGCGGGGCGGCCGACCGGGTCCGCGCGGAGCTGGAGGGCCGGATCACCGCGTTCGTCGGCCACTCCGGCGTCGGCAAGACCACCCTGGTCAACGCGCTCGTCCCGGACCGGCAGCGGGCCACCGGACACGTCAACGCCGTTACGGGGCGCGGCCGGCACACCACCACGTCGGCGCTGGCGCTGCCGCTGCCGGCCGGTTCGGGCTGGGTCATCGACACCCCGGGCGTGCGCTCCTTCGGCCTGAACCACATCGACCCCTCGCGGGTCATCCACGCCTTCCCCGACCTGGAACCGGGCACCGAAGGCTGCCCGCGCGCCTGCAGCCACGACGAACCGGACTGCGCGCTGGACGCGTGGGTCGCCGACGGCCACGCCGATCCCCAACGCCTGTACTCGCTAAGGCGGCTGCTTTCCACGCGGGAGCGACGCGAAGGCGATTGATCGCCTACGTTTGCGAGTGACCGCCAGTGGCAAGGGCATCAAGCACACCGGGACGGACGGCGGTCACCGAGACGCGGGAGGCAAACTGATGGCGTGGCTGCTGGTCGTGGTCGCCGGACTGCTGGAAACCGGCTTCGCGGTCTGTCTCAAGCTCTCGCACGGTTTCACCCGGCTCTGGCCGACGATCGCCTTCGCGTGCTTCGCGCTCGGCAGCTTCGGCCTGCTGACCCTCTCCCTGAAGAAGCTGGACGTCGGTCCGGCCTACGCCGTGTGGACGGGCATCGGCGCGGCCGGTACGGCGATCTACGGCATGGTGTTCCTCGGCGACCTGGTCTCGACGCTGAAGCTGGTGTCGATCGGCCTGGTGATCCTCGGCGTGATGGGCCTGCAGCTGTCGGGCTCGGCCCACTGACCCCCGCCCGGGCGGGACGCACGGCGGGCGGGGCGGGCAGGGCGGCCGGTCACTGCTCCGGACGGGTTCCTTCGGCCGGCTGCTCGGCCACAAGGGTGCGCACCAGACGGGCGACGTGCGCGGCGGCCTCCTCGTCCGACGCGCCCGGGGCGACGACGTAGGACAACGTCAGCCGTACGGCCGCCTCGCAGGCCCACTGCGTGACCTCCGGCACCCGCTCCCCGGCGGCGCCCGAGACCGCCCGGACGGTGCGCTCCCGGATGGCGTCGGCGAGGGCCGCGGAGCCGGGCGCGGGGCGGGCAGGACGGGTGCCGCGGCGACCGGAAGCCGCTCCCCGCGGCACCCGGTGAGCGCGGCCCGTACGAGGGGGTTGGCGCGCGCCGTGCGCAGGATCCAGCAGGCTGCGGCCGCGCAGCGGGCACCGGCGTCGGGCCCGGCGGCGGGCGGCGCGCCGGCGGGCGTGGCCGCGAGGGCCCGCTCGACCCCGGCCAGGAAGGCCTCCGCCTCGCGCCGGACCAGCGCCCTGGCCAGGCCGTCCTTGCTGCCGAACTCGTTGTAGAGCGTCTGCCGGGAGACCCCGGCGGCGGCCGCGACGTCCACCATCCGGACCCCGTTCCAGGGCCGGGTGCGCAGCGCCGCGAAGGCCGCGTCCAGCAAGAGCTCTCGTGCCGCGGGCATGGTCGCCTCCCCGGCCTTCCGGCCGCACTACGGCTGTGGCCACAGAATTGACGTGCCGCCATACGGTGTCAAGAGCCGTGGGCGGGCCGCGAGGCCCGAAGCGGATGCCACAGGTACTGTTCAGCCATGTCCGACTACCACGATGATCTGCGTCTGGCCCACGTCCTCGCGGATGCCGCGGACGCGGCCACCATGGACCGGTTCAAGGCCCTCGACCTGAAGGTCGAGACCAAACCGGACATGACCCCGGTGAGCGAGGCGGACAAGGCCGCCGAGGAGCTCATCCGCGGTCATCTGCAGCGCGCCCGGCCGCGCGACGCGGTGCTGGGCGAGGAGTTCGGCAGCGAGGGCACGGGCCCGCGCCGCTGGGTGATCGACCCCATCGACGGCACCAAGAACTATGTGCGCGGCGTGCCGGTCTGGGCCACCCTGATCTCGCTCATGGTGCAGGTCGAGCAGGGCGGGTCGGTCGGTTTCGAGCCGGTCGTGGGCGTGGTGTCGGCACCGGCGCTGGGCCGCCGGTGGTGGGCCGCCCGGGGCTCCGGCGCGTACACCGGCCGCAGCCTGTCGTCGGCGACGCGCCTGCAGGTGTCGCGCGTGGGCCGGGTCGAGGACGCGTCCTTCGCCTACTCCTCGCTCAGCGGCTGGGAGGAGCGCGGTCTGCTGCCGGGCTTCCTGGACCTCACCCGCGACTGCTGGCGGACCCGCGGCTACGGCGACTTCTGGCCGTACATGATGGTCGCCGAGGGGTCGGTGGACATGTGCGCCGAGCCGGAGCTGTCGCTGTGGGACATGGCGGCGAACGTGGTCATCGTGGAGGAGGCCGGCGGCCGCTTCACGGGCCTGGACGGCCGCCCCGGCCCGCACAGCGGCAACGCCGCGGCGTCCAACGGCCTGCTCCACGACGAGCTCCTGGGCTACCTGCGCACCTGAGCCGTACGGGGCGGGCCCGGCCGGCGCCGGGAGGCACGGTGCCGGGAGGCGGTGCCGGGCCGGGGCGAAGGTCGGCGCCCCCGAGCGCGGTCGCAGCTCCACGCGCCCCTTGTTGGGCGGGCCCTGCCGTGTGACGATGAAGGACCCACGCTTGTGAACTTGTGAATCCCTGCTGGGGGTTCACGGTCACCAAGGAGGTGGCTCCAGCCATGCTCGTCCGCGACGCCATGAGCACGGTGGTCCTCACCATCGGCCCCGCCCACACGCTACGACAGGCGGCCCGGCTGATGTCCGCGCGCAGGATAGGGGCCGCGGTCGTCCTCGACCCCGATACCAGCGGGCTCGGCATCCTCACCGAGCGGGACATCCTCAACTCGGTGGGCGCCGGGCAGGACCCGGACCGCGAGAGGGCCCACGCCCACACCACGACGGACGTCGTCTTCGCGGCGCCGGAGTGGACCCTCGACGAGGCCGCCGCGGCCATGTCGCGCGGCGGCTTCCGGCACCTGATCGTCCTCGACGGCGACGGTCCGGTGGGCGTGGTGTCGGTGCGCGACATCATCCGCTGCTGGATCCGGGCGAGGGCGCGGGGGGAGCGCGCCGAGGCCGGCGCACTGACGGCCTGACGAAAGGCCGGAGGGACCGGAGCCCTATGGCGTCCGGTCCCTCCGGGGTCGTACCGCAAGCGGCCATTGAGCAACCCCTACGGCGGGTCACCACCTCCGCGAGAGCGGCGGCGGTTTAGCCGCAAAGAGGGGTCCAGTGGCTTCTCAGCCGCGCAGTGCCTGGACCGCGGCTTCGAGCCGCTTGCCGTAGTCCTCGTCCGCCTGGCGGAAGTTGTTGATGGCCCGCTCGGCGATCTCGTCGCGCGAGACCTTCGCGATGAAGCCCGCGAGGTTGCCGATCAGGCGCTCCTTCTCCTCCTCCGACATCAGCCGGTAGAGGTTGCCGGCCTGGACGAAGTCGTTGTCCTCGGCGTGCGAGGGCGCCTCGTGGGTGCCGGTGACGCCGCTGACCGCGGTGGGCTGCCACAGCGCCGCGCCGCTCTGCTGCGGGCCGCCGAAGCTGTTGGGCTCGTAGTTCTTGGCCCGGCCGTGGCGGCCGTCGTAGGCGTAGCCGTCCCGGCTGTAGGTGCGGGCGACGGTGGCGCGCGGGCGGTTCACCGGCAGGTGGTCGGCGTTGATGCCGACGCGGTAGCGGTGGGCGTCGCCGTAGGCGAAGAGCCGGCCCTGCAGCATCTTGTCCGGGGACGGGCCGATGCCCGGCACGAAGTGCGCCGGCGAGAAGGCGGACTGCTCGACCTCGGCGAAGATGTTGTCGGGGTTGCGGTTGAGCTCCAGCTTGCCGATCTCGATCGGCGGGTAGTCCTCGTGCGGCCACACCTTGGTGAGGTCGAACGGGTTGAAGCGGTAGTGCGCCGCCTCGTCCGCCGGCATGATCTGCACCTGGACGGTCCAGGTGGGGAAGTCGCCGCGCTCGATGGCCTCACGCAGGTCGCGCTGGTGGAAGTCCGGGTCCGTACCGGCGATGCGGTCGCCCTCGGCCTGGGTGAGGTTCTTGATGCCCTGGTCCGTCTTGAAGTGGTACTTGACCCAGAAGGTCTCGCCCGCCTCGTTGTTCCACTGGAAGGTGTGCGAGCCGTAGCCGTTCATGTGGCGGTACGAGGCGGGGATGCCGCGGTCGCCGAAGAGCCAGGTCACCTGGTGGGTGGCCTCGGGCGAGAGCCCCCAGAAGTCCCAGACGTTGTCCGCCTCCTGCGAGCCGGTGTACGGGTCGCGCTTCTGGGTGTGGATGAAGTCGGGGAACTTGATGGCGTCCTTGATGAAGAACACCGGGGTGTTGTTGCCGACGAGGTCGTAATTGCCCTCCTCGGTGTAGAACTTGAGGGCGAATCCGCGGGGGTCGCGCACCGTGTCGGCGGAGCCGAGGCTGCCGGCGACGGTCGAGAACCGCAGGAACGTCTCGGTCTGCTTGCCCACCTCGGAGAGGAACTTGGCCCGGGTGTAGCGGGTGACGTCGGCCGTGACGGTGAACGTGCCGTAGGCGCCGGCGCCGCGGGCGTGCACCACGCGCTCCGGGATGCGCTCGCGGTTGAAGTGCGCGAGCTTCTCGATCAGCGACTGGTCCTGGATCAGGACGGGGCCGCCGGCGCCCGCGGTCTCGCCGTTCTGGTTGTCCGCGACCGGAGCTCCGGACTCCGTGGTCAGCGGGCCCGTCGTGTAGATGTCCTCGCCCTGAACCGGCACGTGTGCCTCCGTCATCCGTCATCTCGTCCGTCACTGCGGCCCGGGGGCCCCCCGGCCGGCCTGAGCCGATCGCTTGGCCTGAGCCGAGCTCGATCCTACATTAGACAATGTCTAAGTCAAGATAGATGTGACATAGATATGAGATCCAATGGTGGACGAGGGCCGCTGCTACGCTGGTCCTATCTGACTGATAGGTGAATGGCATGAGTGACCTGCTGGAACGGCTCCGGGGACGCGGCTGGCGGCTGACCGCGCAGCGACGCGTCGTCGCCGAGGTCCTCGACGGGGACCACGTGCACTACACCGCGGACGAGGTGCACGCCAAGGCTGCCGAACTGCTGCCGGAGATCTCGCGCGCGACCGTGTACAACACCCTCGGCGAGCTGGTCTCCCTGGGCGAGATCATGGAAGTGAGCACGGACGGGCGCGCCAAGCGCTACGACCCCAACGCCCACCACGCGCACCAGCACCTGGTGTGCTCCCGGTGCGGCACGATCCGCGACGTCCACCCCACGGGCGATCTGATCGCCGGCCTGCCCGCCGAGGAGCGGTTCGGCTTCCAGGTGGCGGCGGTCGAGGTCACCTACCGCGGGCTCTGCCCGAACTGCTCCGCGGCCGCCACGGCATGACGAAAGGCCCGGATCCGTCAAGGATCCGGGCCTTCGCCTTCAGTAGCGGGGACAGGATTTGAACCTGCGACCTCTGGGTTATGAGCCCAGCGAGCTACCGAGCTGCTCCACCCCGCGTCGTTAAGGTTCACACTAACCCGGTGACGGCTGCTGAGGCAAATGAGGTACGGCCGGGGCCGCACCGGGTGGGTGCGAACCCGGCCCTCCGCGGTCGGCTCCTGCCTACGCGGTCAGCTCCTGCTGCAGTGCGTCCCGCAGGCGCGCCGCGCGCTCGGCCACCTCGGGCGGCCCGAGCGTGACGGCCCGGTCGCACCAGTGCCGCCCCTCGGTGAGGTCGCCGCGCCGCGCCGCGAGCAGGGCGAGCCGCAGGGCGGCCCGCCCGTGGCCGGCCTCGGCCGCACGGGCCCACCACAGGGCGGCCTCCGGCTCGCTGCCTTCGCGGGCCAGCAGCAGCCCCAGGTTGAAGGCGCCGTTGCGGCTGCCGGCCTCGGCCGCCTCGCGGTACCAGTGCGCGGCCTCGACCACGTCTCCCCGCTCGGCGACGAGCATCCCGAGCCGCACCTGGGCGCGGCGGTGGCCCTGCCGGGCGGCCCGGCCGTACCACTCCTCGCACTCCTCGCGCGCCTCCTCGTCGCGGTCGAGGAGGGCGCCGAGCCGGAAGGCCGCCTCGGCGGTGCCGCCCCGCACGGCCACCCGGAGGTGGCGCTCGGCGGCCTCCTCGTCGCCGTCGCGCAGGAGGGCCATGGCGACCTGGAGGGCGGCGTCGGTGTGCCCGGCCGACGCGGCCCGCTCGTACCACTGGAAGGCCGTGTGCTCCTCGTCGCGCCCGGCGTAGAGGATGCCGAGGTTGAACGCCGCGTCGACGCTGCCGGCCTCGGCGGCCTTGGAGAACCACGGCTCGGCGCCGGCCGCGTCGCCGCCCTGCAGGAGCAGCACGGCGAGGGCGTTGGCGGCCTCCTTGTGGCCCGCGTAGGCGGCGCGGCGGTACCACTGCTCGGCCTGGGCGGTGCGGCCCTGCTCGGCGCAGAGCAGGCCGAGGTTGTACGCGCCGTTGACGTCGCCGTGGTCGAGCGCCGTGCGGTACCAGCGCTCGGCCTCCTGGGACTCGCCGCGGTCGGCGTGCAGGGCGCCGAGGGCGTTGGCGGCGTTGCCGTCGCCCTCCTGGGCGGCGCGGCGCCACCACACGGCGGCGCTGTCGGTGTCCCCGGCGTCGCGCAGCAGGAAGCCGAGGGCGCAGGCGGCGCGGGGCTCGCCGTCCTTGGCGGAGGTCAGATACCACCGGGCGGCCTCCTGGGACTCGCCGCGGGCCTCCAGCAGGGTGCCCAGGTGGAGGGCGGCCCGGCGGTGGCCGCGGGCGGCCGCCTGGCGGTACCACTGCTCGGCCTCGCGGGCCGGGCCGCTGCCGTCGCGGCCGCCCGCGGCGGCGGCGCGCAGCTCGCGGACGGAGGTCTCGACGCCGCCGGGGCCGAGGATCTCGGCGCGGGAGCGCGGCGCGCGGCCGTCCAGGATCCGGGCGAGGCGGTAGGCGGCCTCGCGGTGGCCCCGCTCGGCCGCGGCGCGGAACCAGCGCTCGGCGCCGACGTCGCTGCGGTGCTCCAGGAGGTCGGCGAGGGCGTAGGCGCCCAGGGCGTGCCCGGATTCAGCCGATTGGCGCAGCCAGTACTCGGCGGCGGGCTCGTCGCCGCGCTCGCGGTGGTAGCGGCCGAGGGCGTGCGCGGCGGCCGGGGACCCGGCGACGGCGGCGATGCGCCACCATCCGGCGGCCTCGTCGGCGTAGCCCCGCTGGTGCAGCAGGACGCCCAGGTTGTTGGCGGCGGAGCGGTCGCCCTCGGCCGTGGCGGCGCGCAGGTGGCGCTCGGCCCCGTCGAGGTCTCCACGGCGCAGCAGCAGGGCACCGAGCATGCTCAGGGCCGCGGGGTCGCCGCCCTCGGCGGCGCGGCGGCGGGCGGTCTCCAGCTCGAGGTCGGTGGCGTCGCCCGCGTCGGCGGCGTCAGCCGTGCCGGGGCCGAACCGCCGGCCCTCCGGCACTTCCTGTTCGCTCCCGTCTCCGGGAGCTTCTACAAGCCGCCCTGTCTCCCACAGCGTCGTCCTGTCCCCCATAAGCCCCATCGTCGCACCACCCGCAACCCGCGTACACCTGGTATACCGCAGCCAGTGAGGTCACTTCAGCGTTTTGTCGACTTCCCGACTTCCCGACACGACGGGGCTCCAAACTCTCCACAGAAGCCCCGCACACAACCCGCACAGTCCGCGTCACCCGGACACCGCACGGCCGGGGTGGCCGGCGGGTCCGGGAACGACAAGGCCCGGAGTCCGAGGCAGGACTCCGGGCCTTGTCATGAAGTAGCGGGGACAGGATTTGAACCTGCGACCTCTGGGTTATGAGCCCAGCGAGCTACCGAGCTGCTCCACCCCGCGCTGTTGTGGAACAACCGTACCACGGCGCGCGGGGGGCTTGATCAACTTCCCGGTTTGCCGCCGCCCTTCTCGGCGCCCTTCTCGGCCTTCTCGGCGGCCTTGGCCTCGGCCTTGGCGGCCCGGTCCAGGGCCTCCTTCAGGGCGTCCTGGGCCTTGCCGTACTCCGTCCAGTTCTTGTTCTCCAGCGCCTTCTGGCTCGCCGCGAAGGCGTCCTGGGCGTCCTTCAGGGCCTGCTTGACGGTGGGGTCCTGAGTGGGGGCCGGCTTCTGGGTGCCCTCGGCCGGGGGCTTCGTGGGCTCGCCCTTGCTGCCGAAGATCTCGTCCAGGGCCTCGTCGAGGGTGTCGCGGAAAGCGATCTTCTCGCCGTAGTTCACCAGCACCTTCTTCAGGAGCGGGTAATTGGAGCCCGCGCCCCGCAGATAGACCGGTTCCACGTACAGCAGCCCGCCCTCCAGGGGGACGGTCAGCAGGTTTCCGTACTCGACCTCGGAGTCGCCCTTCTTCCAGATGTTGATCTGGTCGGCGACGGGTGTGTGGCTGTTGAATTTGCCCTGCGCCAGCCGGGGGCCCCACACCGAGGTCTCGGACGGGAGTTTCAGAATTCTGATCTTCCCGTAGTCCGTGCTCCTGGCGTCGGCGTCGACGGCCATGAAGGCCCCGAGGTTCGTCCGGTTCTTCGGCGTGAAGGTCGTCGTCAGCGAGAAGGTCTGCTTCTCCTGGCGGGGCATCTTCATGCTCAGGTAATAGGGCGGGACGGCGTTGCCCTTGGTGTTGGTCGGGTCGTCCGGCACCTCCCAGCGCTCGCTGCCGGTGTAGAACGTCTCCGGATCGGTGACGTGGTAGCGGGAGAGCAGCTCGCGCTGGACCTTGAAGAGGTCCTGCGGGTAGCGCAGGTGGTCCATCAGGTCGGAGCTGATGGCGCTCTTCGCCTTCACCGTGCCCGGGAACGCCTTCATCCAGGTCTTGAGGACCGGGTCCTTGGTGTCCCACTGGTAGAGCTTCACCGTGCCGTCGTAGGCGTCCACGGTCGCCTTGACGGAGTTGCGGATGTAGTTGACCTGGTTCTGCTGCGCGACCACGGCGCGCTGACCGGTGGTGAGCGAGTCGGCCGTGGTGTCGCCGAGCGTCGTGCGGGAGGCGTACGGATAGCCGTTCGTCGTCGTGTACGCGTCCACGATCCACTGGATGCGGCCGTCGACCACTGCCGGATAGGCGTCGCCGTCGATGGTCAGCCAGGGGGCGACCGCCTCGACGCGCTCCTTGGGCGTGCGGTTGTACAGGATCCGCGAACCGTCGCCGATGGCGCCCGAGTAGAGGATCTGCGGCTCTCCGAAGGCCACCGCGTAGGCGGCCCGGTTGACCGGGCTGGAGAGGCTCACTCCGCTCTTGCCCTTGTACGAGTAGCTCTGCTCGCCCTTGTCCGAGGAATAGTCCAGCTCTTCCTGCGGGCCGCCGACGATCGAATACTGCGTCGTCTTCTCGCCGTAGTAGACGCGCTGCTCGTACTTGCCGAAGAGACCCTCGGTCGGCAGGCTCTTGGCCGTGAAGTCCGGCGCCCCGGCCTTGTCGGTCGTGGTGCCCTTCGCGGCGATGGCGCCGTAGCCGTGGGTGTACTTGAAGTGGTCGTTGATCCAGTTGCGCTCGGGAATCCCCTTGAGGTTCAGCTCGCGCAGACCGATGACCGTGTCCTGCTCCTTGCCGTCCACCTTGTAGCGGTCGACGTCCAGCGTGGAGGGGAACTGGTAGTACCCCTTGACCTGCTGCTCCTGCTGGAAGGCGGGCGAGACGAGGTTCGGGTCGAGGAGGCGGAGGCTGGCCGTGGAGCTCACCGCGGCGCGCACCTTCTCGGGGTCCTTGTCCGTCAGGTCGCTGTTGCCCTTGTAGTTCTGGACGTCAGCGCCGCCGATCCCGTACGCCTCACGCGTCGCCGTGATGTTCTTCTTGATGTACGGCGCTTCCTTGGCCTGCTCGTTCGGCTGGACCTGGAACTTCTGCACGATCGCCGGGTACAGCCCGCCGATCAGCACGGCCGACAGCACCATCAGCCCGAAGCCGATCACCGGCAGCTGCCAGGTGCGCCGCCACAGCGTGGCGAAGAACAGCACCGCGCAGATCAGCGCGATGATGAAGAGGATCGTCTTGGCCGGGAGGTAGGCGTTGGCGTCGACGTAACGCAGCCCCGTCCAGCCGTCGGTGGACTTCAGGCCGCTGGACTTCACCGCCAGGCCGTAGCGGTCCAGCCAGTACGCGATCGCCTTCAGGCCCACGAAGATGCCGAGCAGCACCGAGAGGTGCCCCGTGGCCGCGGCCGTCGCCCGGTGGCCCGGGCTGGTCAGCCGCAGGCCGCCGTAGAGGTAGTGCACCAGGGCCGCGGCGATCAGCGACAGCACCGCCGCCGCGAAGCCGAAGCTCAGCAGGAAGCGGTACCACGGCAGGTCGAAGGTGTAGAACGAGATGTCCTTGTGGAACTGCGGGTCCTTCTGGTGGAAGGAGACGCCGTTGATCCACTGCAGCCACGTGCGCCACTGGCCGGCCGCCGAGGCGCCCGCCACGAGGCCCACGAGGGCGGTGACCGCGAGCAGCACCCACTTCTTGTAGGGCGCGATGCTCATCCGGTAGCGGTCGAGGCTCTGCTGCTCCATCGACATCGCGGCCAGCGGCGGCCGCAGCCGGTGCGCCAGCCAGATGTTGGTCCCCACCGCCAGCGCCATCAGCAGGCCGAAGACCGCGAACAAGCCGATCTTGGTGCCCAGGGTGGTGGTGAAGACCGAGGAGTAGTCCACCGAGCGGTACCAGAGCCAGTCCGTCCAGAACCCCGCGAACATCACGAAGAGCATGGCCAGCGCGGCCAGCACGCCCAGCGTGGTGAGCAGGGTCCGGATCCGCCGGGACGGTCGGCCGACTCTGATCCGTGGCCCTGTCGGGCCTCCGCCGCGGTCCGGCATCTGGAAAGCCAAGGTGCGCACCTCGAAGTTCGCTGTCAGTGGAGCTGTCGATCAGGGCCCAGCGATACTAGGGCCCAAGGTGGCAACTTACCGAGGCTTTACTCAGTTCCCGTTTTCGGTCACTCTCAGGGCACGATATTGCTCATGTCCAGCACTTCCAGCACCCCCGACCCTTCTGCCCCCTCCGGCCCCGGCGGCGACGTCCCCATGGCGGCCAGCCCCCTGACCCGCGCCGTTCTCGAGATCGACCAGTACGCCTCCGGCCTCGGCTGGGACCAGCCCGCGCGGCTGTTCGCCCTGGTCGACACGGGCAAGCTGCGCGCCCAGGAGCCCGGCCTCGCCGACCAGCTCGGCCTCGACGAGAGCGCCCAGGCCGGCTCCCTGACCCCGATCGAGCAGGACGAGATCCCGGCGGGCACGGCCCTGGACAAGTTCCTCGGCACCATCGCCTGGCCCGACGCGGTGACCGGCTGCGCCCTGACCGTGGAGCGGCTGATGCTGCCGCCGTCGGCCGAGGGCACCGTGCCCAACGGCATGAGCGAGAAGCAGCTCGCCAAGTGGGTCGCCGCCCACCCGGACCGGCAGGAGGTCCGGATGACGGTCGCCGTGCTGCGGGACGGCGCGCGGGAGACCGCGGTGCGGCTGCGCGAGAAGGACTCGCCGACCGAGGTCCTCACCGGCCCGGACCTGGTGCCGGGCCTCGCCGAGGCGCTGGCGGCGACGTTCGAGGAGTAGTGCGCTTCCGGCCGGGGCCCCGCCCCGGCCGGAGGGCCGTCAGCGCGTGCAGAGCGGCAGCCCCGCCGCGTCCCCCTTGCGGATCTTCTCCAGCGCCCCGAGGGCGTCACCGATGGTGTCGACCTTGACCAGCGTGAGCCCGGAGGGCTTGTCCTTCGCCGCGGCCGCGCAGTTGTCCTTCGGCGTGAGGAAGTACTGGGCGCCCTTGTTGCGCGCGCCCACCGTCTTCATCTCGACGCCGCCGATCGGGCCGACCTTGCCGTTGTCGTCTATCGTCCCGGTGCCGGCGACGAACTTGCCGCCGGTCAGATCACCCGGCGTGAGCTTGTCGACTATCCCGAGGGCGAACATCAGCCCGGCGCTCGGCCCGCCGACGTCCGCCAGCTTGATGTTGATCGTGAACGGGAAGGTGTGGTCCGTCCCGGCCTGGATGCCGACCACGGCCCGCTTGTCGTCGGGCGCCTTGCCCGTGGTGAGCGTGACGTCCTGCTCGCCGGCGGGCTGGCGCTTCTCCTTCTCGGCCGCCGCGGCCTCCTTGGCCGGAATGATCCGGAAGGTGACCTTCTGGCCGGGCTGGTGCTTGGTGACCAGCTTGGCGACGTCGCCGGGCTGCTTGATCTCCGTGCCGTCGACGGCCTTGATCACGTCACCGGCGTGCAGCTGCCCCTCGGCCGGGCTGTTCTTGACGACCGACGCCACCACCGTGCGCGTGCCGACCGGGATGTCCAGCTGCTTGAGCGCCGCCACCTTGGCGCTCTCCTGGGACTGGCTGAATTCCTCCGCCGTCTCCTGGTTGAGCTCGTCGGGCGTCTTGTCGTCCGGGTAGAGCGTGGAGTGCGGGACGACGAGGTTGTCGTGCGCGATCCAGCCGTAGACCGCCTCCACCAGATTCATCCGGTACTGCGAGCCGGTGACGCGGACCGTCGTCATGTTGAGGTTGCCGGTCGTCGGATAGGTCTTGTGGCCGGAGATCTGCAGGACCGGCTCCCCGCCGTGCTCACCGAGCGTGTTGACCGTCGGGCCGGGCGACATCTCCGCGTAGGGCACGGGAATCAGCACGCCTGCGCAGAGGAGCGCGATCAGCATCAAGAGGGAGGCGAGCATCGTCGCTGTGCGGCGGGGCATGGAACGACAGTACGGGACGGGTCTGACAGTCCACCCGCGGGGCGGTCCGTCCGGGGAGCGGCCGGGGAGGCCGCCGGGGGCTCCCGCATGCGCGCCCGCGCCCCGGCGCGGGCCGGGGGCGCGTCAGGAGACTCCGGTACCGGAATCCGAGCGCTCCATCGCCTCGCGGAACCGTGCGTAACCGGCGAGCTCGGAGATGTCCCCGGCCTTGCGGTTGCGGGCGGCCCAGGTGCCCCACAGAAGGGCAACGACGGCCGCGGCAACCGGAATCAGCAACCACACGAGTGCCGCCATACCGACCTCCCGACCCCCGGAACCGCCACCGAAAAGACCGATGAGCAGATTAGTCTTTCGTACCTTCAACGCTCACGTCAGGGGGCCGGTTACGCAACCGGAAGTGATCCTTCAGGCCATTTTCCCGGCCCCTAAGCACCTACCCTCCCCCAGCTACCGCTGGGAGGTGCCCCCAGTCCCTAAGCACCCACCCATTCCTCGGTGCCGTCTTCGAACACCTGGTGCTTCCAGATCGGGACCTCGCGCTTGAGGTCGTCGATGAGCTGCCGGCACGCCGCGAACGCCTCCGCCCGGTGCGGGCACGAGACGGCCACCACCACGGCCAGGTCACCGATCTCCAGGTCGCCCACCCGGTGCACCGCCGCCAGCGCGCGCACCGGGAAGTCCGCCGCGACCTTCTCCGCGACGCGGCGCAGCTCCGCCTCGGCCGTGGGGTGGGCGGAGTAGCCGAGCCCGCGGACGCCGGCGCCCCCGTCGTGGTCGCGCACCGTGCCCACGAAGAGCGCGGTGCCTCCCGCGGCGCGGTCGCCCACGGCCGAGAAGACCTCGTCCACGGACAGGGGGGTGTCGCGGACCGCCAGCAGGCGCACCGGGTCCGCCGCGGCGAGCTCGCCGGGGTGATCGTTCGTTGGGACCATGGCCCCATCGTGCCGTACGGCGGGCACGGGCGAGGAGCGGCCTTTCACACAGCCGTGCGAGACGGCCTGTGGACGCTCCTCCAGGGCCCGGGCCGGGCCTGCCCGGGCGGGGGCGCCGCCCGGGCCGCTAGAGCCGGCGGCGCGCCTTGCGGGCCCGGCGGACGAGGGCCGCGGTGCCCAGCAGTGCCACGGTCGCCCCCGCGGCGCCCGCGGCGGTGGCGTCCTTGCGGCCGAGGCGGCGGCCCGCGACCGTGTGCCGGCCGGAGACCTCCTCCAGCAGCTCGGCGAGGACCTCCTCGTTCGTCCAGCGCGGCCGCCAGCCCGCCGCGTGCAGCCGGCTCCCGCTGACCACCCAGGGGTGCATCGTGTACGCGAGGTCGCCGGCGGGCGACGGCGTCAGGCCGAGGCGGTGCAGCCGGGAGGCCGCCCCGAGGGCGACGGCGGAGGGCAGCTCCATGCGGCGGATGCCGGAGAGCTCCTCGACCTCCTCCTGCTCCAGCCAGCCGTCGCAGCCGACCGCGAGCTCGCCCTCGGCCTTCTCCAGGGCGGCGAACTCCAGGGCGCTGACCAGGTCCTCCACGTGGCAGAACTGCCAGGTCGGCCGGGATCCGGCGACGACCAGGAGGCGGGGCGACTCGAAGTAGCGGGTCAGCGCGGTGTCGGTGCCGCCGACGAGGACGGCGGGCCGCAGGACGGTGACGTTCAGGCCGGGGTGGGCGCGCGGCGCCCGCCGGGCGAGCCGCTCGATCTCCAGCAGGTCGCCGACGCCGGTGGCCTCGGCGGTGGCGCGCAGCTCGGCGTCCTCGGCGAGCGGCACGTCGTTGTCGGGCAGGGCCCCGTAGACCATCGCGGAGGTGCACAGCACGACGCGGTGCACCCCGGCGGCCGCGGCGGCCGTCAGGACGGTCTGGGTGCCGCGCACGTTGTAGGCGGTGCGGGCGGCGGGGTCGGTCTCCAGGTCGAGGTCGAGCGCGAGGTGCACCACGACGTCGGCGCCGCGCAGCTTCTCCGCGATCGCCGGGTCGCGGACGTCGAGGACGTGCCACTGCGCCTCGGTCACGTCACCGCGGCGCTCGTCGATCGCCACGACCTGCTTGATGTGCTCGGACACGGCGAGCCGCTGCGTGAGCAGGGCGCCGACGCCGCGCGCGGCACCGGTGACCGCGACGACGGGCCTCCGGCCGCCGTGCGGGCTCGTACTGTCTCGCGCGGAACCGTTTCGCGCTGCGCGAACTTCTGGGTCGGGGGAACTCACCGGGCGTCTCCAGCGGTTGTCTTCAGTACGTACGAGAGATGACGCGTACGGACCAGGTGACGTCCATCCTGCCGCAGGCCCCGGGTCGGCGAAGCACCAAGCCCGGATACCGGTGAGGTGTCTAGGCTGGTGGTGATGTCGGGCATTCGCCGCCGGTCGTGTGCCGGCGGCCCTACGAGCCGAGGAAACCCGTGAGTGACACCCCATTCGGATTCAGTCTTCCGCCGGAGGAGCCCGAGAACGGCGGCGACGGCAAGAAGAAGGGCGAGGGCCAGGGCGGCCAGGGGCCTGCGAATCCGTTCGGGTTCGGCGGTCCGGGCGCCGGGGACAACCCCTTCGCCGCGATGTTCGGGTCGATGAACCCCGGAGACCTCGGGGCGGCCTTCCAGCAGCTCGGGCAGATGCTCTCCTACGAGGGCGGCCCGGTGAACTGGGACATGGCCAAGGACATCGCCCGCAAGACCGTCGCGCAGGGCACCGCCGACGGCACGAAGGACGCGAGCGTCACCTCCGGCGAGCGGGCAGCGGTCGAGGAGGCCGTGCGCCTGGCCGACCTGTGGCTGGACGGTGTGACGTCCCTGCCGCAGGGCTCGGGCACGGCGGTGGCCTGGAGCCGCGCCGAGTGGGTCGAGGCGACCCTCCCGGTGTGGAAGGAGCTCGTGGACCCGGTCGCCGAGCGCGTGGGCGCGGCGATGGGCGGCGTGCTGCCCGAGGAGATGCAGGCCATGGCGGGCCCGCTGCTCGGCATGATGCGCTCCATGGGCGGCGCCATGTTCGGCACGCAGATCGGCCAGGCCGTGGGCGTGCTGGCGGGCGAGGTCGTCGGTTCCACCGACATCGGCCTGCCGCTGGGCCCCGCGGGCAAGGCCGCGCTCCTTCCGGTGAACGTCGCGGCGCTGGGCGAGGGCCTGGAGGTCCCGCTGGACGAGGTCCGGCTCTACCTGGCCCTGCGCGAGGCGGCCCACCAGCGGCTCTTCGCGCACGTGCCGTGGCTGCGCTCGCACCTGTTCGGCGCCGTCGAGGGCTATGCGCGCGGCATCAAGGTCGACACCGCGAAGCTGGAGGACGTGGTCGGCCAGCTCGACCCCACCCACCCCGAGCAGCTGCAGGAGGCCCTCCAGCAGGGCATGTTCCAGCCGGAGGACTCCCCGGAGCAGAAGGCGGCCCTGGCCCGCCTGGAGACCGCCCTGGCGCTCGTCGAGGGCTGGGTGGACGCCGTCGTGCACGCGGCCGCCGCGCCGCACCTGCCGTCGGCCGGCGCCCTGCGCGAGACGCTGCGCCGGCGGCGCGCCTCCGGCGGCCCGGCAGAGCAGACCTTCGCCACGCTGATCGGCCTGGAGCTGCGCCCGCGCCGGCTGCGGGACGCCTCCCGGCTGTGGGCCTCGCTGGCGGACGCGCGCGGCCCGGAGGGCCGTGACGCCCTCTGGGAGCACCCGGACATGCTGCCCACGGCGGCCGACCTGGACGACCCCGACGGCTTCGTCCACCGCGAGCACCTGGACTTCTCCGAGATCGACAAGATGCTCGGCGAGGCCGCCCGCGGCAAGGGCGAGGAGCAGGAGAAGCCCGGCGCCGACGGCGAGGGTGACGACAAGAAGTGAGCCTGCACGAGGATGCGGTCCGCGTCCTGAAGGAGTACGCGGACCAGGAGGAGCTGCGCGGGCTCTACCTGGACCACCTGGCGGCCCACCCGGACGGCATGTGGAAGCCCTGCCGGGCCGGGCACGTCACGGCGAGCGCCCTGGTCATCGACCCCTCGCGCGGGCAGGTGCTGCTCACGCTCCACCGCAAGCTGGGCATGTGGCTGCAGATGGGCGGCCACTGCGAGCCCGGTGACGCGACGGTCGAGGCCGCCGCGCTGCGGGAGGCCACGGAGGAGTCCGGGATCGCGGGCCTGACGCTGCTGCCGGGCGGCCCCGTGCGGCTGGACCGGCACCCGATCCCGTCGCCCTGCAACTGGCACCTGGACGTCCAGTACGCGGCGCTGGTGCCCGCGGGCGCGACGGAGGCCATCAGCGACGAGTCGCTGGACCTGCGCTGGTTCCCGTACGCGGAGGTCGGCGAGGTCGCCGACGCCTCGGTGGTGGAGCTGGTGCGGCGCACGCTGGAGCGGCTGTAAAGCCCTTGTGTGATGTGTAAGGGGCGGTCACCCATGGTGACCGCCCCTTACCCGTGCTCCGGCTGTGCTGCCCGGCTCAGTTGGACCAGATGTTGCCCTGGTTGCGCCCGTGCGCGCCCTGCTGGCCGAGGCCGTACTGAGCCATGAGCCCCTGGCCGATCTCCGCGCCCTGGGGCGGCAGCAGCTCGCTGGGCTGGACGAGGGCGTAGCCGTGGCCGGCGAAGTTCAGCTCCCAGCCCTCCCCCGTGTTGCCGCGGCGCCGCCACACGCCGGAGGACGACGTCTGTGCCTGCATCTGCACGCGCAGGGACGTCGACCAGGCGATCACGGCGTCCGCGTCGGCGCTGACGAACCGGTCGGGGGTGACCTGCAGCATCAGGGGCTGCCCGGACGTCATCAGGGCGACCTTGCCCTGGCCGCTGATGTTGAGCTGGTACGCGCCGGTGCCGGAGATCCCGTACTGGCTGTCGACGGCGATGGTCTCCCAGTGCAGCGTGGAGTCCAGGGCGAGGACGTAGGCGCCGTCGACGGTCAGGCCGTCGCGGTCGACGTCGACGACGTGGACGTGCTGGGCCAGGTTGGCGAAGTAGACGGTGCCCTGGCCGGAGCAGCGCATCAGGTCCAGGCCCTCGCCGGTGCGGGCGCGGGAGTTCTGCTGGCCGCGGGTCTGGTACTCGCCGTCGAACTCGATCAGGCCCTGGTAGGCGACCATCGAGCCCTTGCGGGCGAGGACGTCGTCGTGGCCGGTGAGGGAGACGCGCAGCATCTGCGGGTTCTGCAGGGCGTAGCGGTCCTGGGTCTGGGCCTCGGTGAAGCCGAAAAGCGGGCTCTGCATGATGTTCTCGTTCCCCCTCAGCCCCGCGCCCGGAGCCGGTCGGTGCTGTCCTCGCTGGGCTGTACGACCACGAAGCCCTCGCCGGAGAAGCCCAGTTGGTAGGCCTCGCCGCTGCCCCGGCCGATCAGGGAGGAGGCCTTGAAGCTGCGCTTGCCCTTCATCTTGAGATTGCTCGACCAGGCGACGAGGGCGTCCGGGTCGACGTAGGTCTCGTCGTCGCCGCGGCCGCAGTCGACGACGATCGGGGTGCCGCGGGAGGTGAGGGCGACCCAGCCGGTGCCGCTGATGGCGACGTTGAACAGGCCCTGCCCGGCGAACTTGGCCATGCCCTTGACGCGCTCGACGCCCCACTGCAGGTGGGCGTCGAAGGCGAGGACGTTGGTGCCGTTGACGGAGAGGGAGTCGCCGTTGAGCTGGACGCAGACGACGTCGGCGCCGTAGTCGGCGAGGTAGAGCAGGCCGTCGCCGTGGCAGCGCATGAGGGGCACGCCCTCGCCGGTGAGCCACTGGGAGGCCATCTGGCGGACGGCGGGCGGGTTCGGGTCGTACTGGACGTAGCCGTCGTAGGCGACCATCGAGCCGGTGCGGGCGAAGAGGTCCTGGCCGGTCTGCAGCGCGACCTTCAGCATGCTGCTGCCGTGGTTCTCCATGCGGGCGGTGACGGGGGTCGGGGCATAGCCCTGGATCGGTGTCTGGTTCATGGTCTTCGCGGGCTCCCTCAGACCTCGTAGGGCTGGACGACGACGAAATTGCCGGGAGCGCCCCGGAATTGAAGGTTCACTGCTTCTCCGCTGTGACCCGGGAAGGAGCTGCGGCGCAGCCGGACCTGGCTGGAGATGATCACCTGGGCGCCTGCGGACCAGGCGACGATCGCGTTGCTGTCCACGTAGGTCGTGGGCGTGACCGGCAGGACGACGGGGATGCCGTGGGTCTTGACGACGACGGTGCCGTGGCCCTGGAACTGCATGGTGAACAGGGCGCCGCCGGGGATGCCGTGGCCCTCGATCCGGCGGACCTCGTGCTGCAGCGACTCGTCGAAGGCGAGCACCGACTCCGCGGAGACGCAGATGGCGTCGCCCTGGAGCTCGATGGGGTGCACGTGGGCGGCGTTCTCGGCGAGGAAGACCTGGCCGCGGCCGGTGCAGCGCATCAGCTGCAGCTCCTGGCCGGTGGCGTTGCCCACGATGCGGCCGGCGAAGCCGGCGCCCTTGTAGCCGAACTCGACCTTGCCCTGGTAGAGCACCATGCTGCCCTGGCGGGCGAGCACGGGCTGCTGGTCGACGCCGAGGTCGACGCGGACGAGCCTGGGGTTCTGCAGGGCCCAGCGCTGCCCGGTGGGCATCTCGCGGTACTTCTGCAGGGCCGCCTGGACGCCCGCCACGCCCGCGGCACCGGCAGGCTGGCCGTACGGGGCGGGCTGGCCCGGGTAGGGCTGGCCGGGCTGCGGGGCCGCGGGGTGGGGC
>NZ_JBPQTW010000093.1:0-25716 GCF_051386535.1 Streptomyces sp. URMC 127 | reverse complement strand
GGGGCCGGTCGGCGGAGGGGCTGCGCGGGCCGGGGGCCGCGGAGCGTGAGGCGGCGGAACAGCTCCGAGCGGCGGGCCCGGCGGGCGGCGACCCGCTCGTCGACGACGCCCCGGAAGGCGCGCCACGTGCGGAAGGAGCGGACGGCCTCCACCTCGCCCGTGCCGGGGGCGGGCGGCGCCGGCCGGCCGAGCGCGGTGGAGCGGTAGAGGTCGAGCATGTGCTGCTGAGCTGCGTTCATGTCCTCCACGGTGCGCCGGTGGACGCCGGCTTGCCGCGTCAATTGACGAGGACCGTCAAGTGTCGCGGGACCCCCCGCAAGGGGAGGCAGGATGGGCGCATGAGCGTGGAGATCGACATCGCCGGACTGCCGCCGGAGCGCATCGTCTTCGGCCCGTCGCCGCTGGCCGAGCTCGGCGCGATGCTGCACGTCCTGGCCGAGCCCGGCCATCACCCCGGGCTGCACGGCTGGGCCACGGCCACCGCCGCCGGGCTGCGGCCCGACCTCGCCGACCGGCTCACCGAAGCCGACTTCCTGTGGCGCTCCGCGCGCTCCGACCTGCTCCTGCCGGCCGTGCCCCGCGCCACGCTCGCCGAAGACCTGGACGGCCTGGACCGCATGGACGACGAGCAGTTCGTCTCCGCGGCCTTCGAGGTCACCTGCAGCTCCTCCTACGAACGGCCCGCCCCCTCGCCCCTCGTCGACGCCGCACAGCGGGCGCGCGTGCGCGAGCTGTCCGCCGCGCGCGGGCCGCGGCAGGCGCAGTTCACCGACCGCATGCTGGAGAACCCCACCGCGCTCCGGGCGTGGCTGCGCCGGCTCCTGGAGGACTGCGAGGAGGCGTTCTTCGCCGACAACTGGCAGCGCGTTCGGGTGCAGCTCGCCGCCGACGCCCGCCACAAGGCGGACCTGCTGCGGCGCCGCGGGCTCGCGGAGGCCCTGGCCGCCGTCTCCACGGCCGCCTCCCTCAGCGAGGACGGCACGCGGCTCGTCTTCGACAAGCTGCAGACCGGGCGGGCGGCCGTGCACCCGGAAGGCGTCACGTTCGTCCCGACCGCCTTCGGGTGGCCGCACCTGATCGTCCTGCACCGGCCCGGCTGGCGGCCGATGGTGCAGTACCCGATCGCCGCGCCGGACCTGCCGCGGGGGCCCGCCCTGCAGCTCGTCCAGCAGCGGATGGACGCCCTCGCGCACCCGGTGCGCATGCGGCTGTGCCGCACGCTGGCCCGCGGCCCGCACACCACGGGCGAGCTGGCGACGGCCTTCGGCCTGACGCCGCCGGAGGTGTCCCGGCACGTGGCCGTGATGAAGAAGGCAGGCCTCCTGACCACGCGCCGCCGCGGCCGCTACGTCCTCCACCAGCTGGACCTCCCAGTGGTGGCCCGCCTGGGCAGCGACTTCCTGGAAACGGTCCTGAGATAACGCCGCGGTGCCGCACCGCCGCCGCGACGGCGCCCGGCCCCCACCGGCGCGACCAGCGGTGCCGAACTCCCCACGGGCCGAGCGGCCCGGGGATGGGTGCCCCGCACCCATGAACCCGCCGCGACGGCGCCCCGCCCCCACCCGCCTGACCGGCGGTGCCGAACACACCACAGGCCCGTACGGCACCGCCGGACACCTCGCAGGGGGTTGCGCGCCATCGCGGCGGAAGGGCATCGCCGTCAGCGGACCCCGTACACCCGCCCCGTCTGGGCGCCTTCGATCGCGCGGACGTACGCCGTTGCCACCCGCGCAGCGGGCACCGCTTCCATGCCGGGGAAGAACGGGGCGTAGCCCGGGAGGGACTCCTCGACCACGGTCGGGCTCACCGCGTTGATCCGCTGCGGCGGCAGCTCGATCGCCGCGGCCCGTACGAACGCCTCCACCGCCCCGTTCGCCGCGGACGCCGCCGCCCCCGCCACGATCGGCTCGTCCGTGAGCACCCCGCTGATCAGCGTGAACGACCCGGTGGCCGCCACGTGCCGCGCCCCCTGCCGCACCAGTTCCACCTGGCTGAGCACCTTGCCCCGCAGCGTCGCCGCGAAGTCGTCCCCCGTCAGCTCGCCCAGCGGCTTGAACACCGCATCGCCCGCCGCGACGGCCACCGCGTCGAGCCCGCCCACCTGCCCGTACAGCCGCCCGACCGCCTCCGGGTCGGTGACGTCGCAGATCACGTCGCCGCCGCTGCGCCCGACACCGATCACCTCGTGGCCCCGCGCGGCCAGCGCCTTCCGTACCGCGCTGCCCAGCGTCCCGC
Source organism: Streptomyces sp. URMC 127 (assembly GCF_051386535.1). Taxonomy (NCBI): domain Bacteria; kingdom Bacillati; phylum Actinomycetota; class Actinomycetes; order Kitasatosporales; family Streptomycetaceae; genus Streptomyces; species Streptomyces sp. URMC 127. The sequence continues at coordinate 23,481 of NZ_JBPQTW010000093.1, read as the reverse complement.
CCGCACCCACCAGAAGGATCTTCATCAATCCACCGTCCCCACATGAGAATCGCTTGCGGAGCCGACGTTACGGAGCCGCCCCGTACCCCCGGAAATGCCTTCTGCGCAGCAGCTATGCTTCCCGCGCATGGATGTGGAACTGCGCCACCTCAGGGCCCTCGCGGCCATCGCCGACGAGGGCACCGTCACCGCCGCCGCGGCCCGGCTGCACATCACGCAGCCCGCCCTCTCCCGGACGCTCGCCCAGCTGGAGGCCCGCGTCGGCGTGCGGCTGGTGGACCGTTCGCCGCGGCACCTGGGCCTCACCCCCGCCGGGGTCACCCTGCTCGGGCACGGCCGGGCGATCCTGGCCCACCTCGACGCCGCGCTCGCGGACACCCGGGCCGTCTCCCGCCCCCTCCGCCTGGGCTACACCTGCGCGGTCCTGGGGCAGCAGACCGTTCCCCTGCTGCGCTCGTGGCGCCGCACCCACCCGCACGTGCCCCTGGAAGTCGTCCGCCGGGACAACCGCACCGCGGGCCTGGCCACCGGCGACGCCGACGTCGCCGTGCTCCGCACCCGCCCCCGCGACCCGCGCATCCGCACCGAGGCCCTCTACACGGAGGACCGCATCGCCGCCCTCCCGGACGACCACCCGCTCGCCGGCCGCCCCCGGGTGCGCCTCGCCGAGCTCACCGCGGATCCGGGCCTCCCCCTCGCGATCTGGCCGGAGACGGGCACCGGCTCGCCGGACCTGTGGCCGCCGACGCAGCGCCCGTCCCGCACCGTCGAGGTGCACAACGTCGACGAGTGGCTGAACCTCATCTCCACGGGCGACGCGTTCGGCCTCGCGGCGGCGGGCACCGGCGAGAGCCACGGGCACCCCGGCGTCCGCTTCGTCCCCGTCGAGGACGCCCCCGCCGCGACGGTCTACCTCGCCAGCCCCGCCCACCCCACGCACCCCCGCACGGAGGAGTTCCTGGCGGCGGTGCGCGAGGCCGTCAGCCGGTGACGGCGAAGCGCCGGGCGGGCGCTACTGCTGGGCCGCCCCGCCCCCGGCCCGGACGAGCCCGCTCTCGTAGGCGAGCACCACGACCTGCACCCGGTCCCGCAGCCCCAGCTTGGTGAGGATGCGCCCCACGTGCGTCTTGACCGTGGCCTCGGACAGCACCAGCCGCGCCGCGATCTCCCCGTTGGACAGGCCCTGCGCCACGAGCAGCATGACCTCGCGCTCCCGCTCGGTGAGCCGCCCCAGCTCCGTACCGGCCGGCTCGTTGTGCGCGCTCGGCAGCATGGGGGTGAAACGGTCCAGCAGGCGCCGCGTCGTGCTCGGCGCGACCACCGCGTCGCCGCTGTGCACGGCCCGGATGGCTCCCAGCAGCTCGGCCGGCGGCACGTCCTTGAGCATGAAGCCGCTCGCGCCGACCTTCAGCGCCGAGAACGCGTACTCGTCCAGGTCGAACGTGGTTAGGATGAGCACCTTCGGCGCCCCCTCCTGCGCGCAGATGCGCCGCGTCGCCTCCACGCCGTCCAGCCGGGGCATGCGGACGTCCATCAGGACGACGTCCACGTCCGTGCCGGCCAGCACCTCCAGGGCCTCCGCGCCGTCCCCGGCCTCGGCGACGACCTCCATGTCGGGCTGGGCGGCCAGCACCATGCGGAAGCCGGTACGGAGCAGCACCTGGTCGTCTACGAGCATCACCCGGATGGACATGCAGAGGTCTCTTTCCTCGACGGGACGGATATGTGGGACGGATATGAAGGAACTCATCGTCAGCGGCCGCCCGGCTTCACCGGCAGCAGCACGCTGATCCGGAAGCCGCCGCCCGGCCGCGGCCCCGCGTCCAGCGTGCCCCCGACCATGCCGACGCGCTCGCGCATGCCGATCAGGCCGTGGCCCATGCCGTCCGCGCCGCCCGCCTCGTACAGCTCGTGCTGCGCGCCCCGGCCGTCGTCCTCGACGAGCAGGCCGAGCCCGTCGTCGAAGTAGGTCAGGCGCACGCTCGCGCCGGCCTCCGGGCCGCCGTGCTTGCGCGTGTTGGTCAGGGCCTCCTGCACGATGCGGTACGCCGTCAGCTCCACACCGCTCGGCAGCGGCCGCGGCGCGCCCTCGACCTCGTACTGCACGGGCAGGCCCGCGCCCCGCACCTGCTCGACCAGGTCGCCGATCTGCTCGACGTCGGGCTGCGGCACGTAGTCCCCGCCCTCGGTCGTGCCCTCCTCGGTGCGCAGGACGCCCAGCAGGCGGCGCATCTCGGCGAGCGCCTGCCGGCCCGTCCCGGAGATCGTCTCCAAGGCCTGCTTGGCCTGCTCGGGCGAGGCGTCGAGGACGTACGCCGCGCCGTCGGCCTGGACGACCATCACGGAGACGTTGTGCGCGACGACGTCGTGCAGCTCGCGGGCGATGCGCGCCCGCTCGGCGGTCACGGCCATCCGGGCCTGCTGCTCGCGCTCCTTCTCCAGGCGGGCGGCGCGCTCCTCCAGCTGCGCCCAGTACGCCCGGCGGGTGCGCATCGAGTCGCCCAGCACCCAGGCGAGGACGAAGGGGGTGGTGAGCGAGGCCACCACGACGGCGAACTCGGCGGCGTTGCGCGCGTGCACCGGCCAGCGCACCAGGAAGAGCACCGGCGCGGCCAGGCCGCCCGCCAGGGCCAGCCTCGACGCCCAGCGGACCGGACCGGACGCGACGGTGTAGACGATCACGAGCATGGCGAGGTCGGCGGTGTGCACCTGCACGTCGGCCGCTATCTGGGCGAGGCCGCTCGCGATCGTCAGCAGCAGCATCGGCACGGGCGCGCGGCGGCGCAGCGCGATCACCAGGCAGAGAGACACCGTAGTGAGGAGGAGCACGGCCGTCTGCGTCGTCGAGGCGCCCGGCTCCTCGGCGGTGGCCAGCAGACCGAGCCCGAGCAGCAGGAGGGCCCAGAAGCTGTCCACACCCGTCGGGTGCCTGCGGAGAAAGTCGTAGAGGCGGTGCACGTCACCCAGCGTAGGCATGCCGCGTACGTGCCGGGGTCAGCCCGGCGATCGATCCGGTGTCACTCCTTCTACTCCGCAAGGTGGAGGCGGCGTGCGCGCGCGGGGCGCATAGCGTGTGCGTATGGCAAGCGGACCAAGAGGAACAAGCGGAACGCGCGGAACAAGGGGAACGAGAACATGGAGCGCAGCGGCCGAGGCCGCGCTCTACGGCCCGGCCGGCTTCTACCGGCGCCCCGAGGGCCCCGCCGGGCATTTCCGCACCTCCGTGCACGCCTCCCCGCTGTACGCGGGGGCCGTCGCCGAGCTGCTGCGCCGGGTCGACAAGGCGCTCGGCCACCCGGCGGAGCTCGCGTTCACGGACGTCGGGGCCGGGCGCGGAGAACTCCTTACCGGCGTCCTGGCCCAGCTGCCGCCGGACGTGGCCGCCCGGCTGCGCCCGTACGCCGTCGAGCGCGCCGGCCGCCCGGCCGGGCTGGACGCGCGCATCACATGGACGAGTGACATCCCGGAGGGCGTCGAGGGGCTGCTGTTCGCCAACGAGTGGCTCGACAACGTGCCCGTGGACGTCGCCGAGACGGACGCGCAGGGCGTCGCGCGCCAGGTGCTCGTCCAGGAGGACGGCGAGGAACTGCTCGGGGAGCCGGTCACGGGCGAGGACGCCGCCTGGCTGGCCCGCTGGTGGCCCGTCGAGGGCGCGCCGCCCGGCACCCGCGCCGAGATCGGCCGGCCGCGCGACGCCGCCTGGGCGCGGGCCGTGGGCAGCCTGCGCGCGGGCCTGGCCGTGGCCGTCGACTACGCCCACGAGCGCACCGGCCGGCCGCCCTTCGGCACTCTCGCCGGCTTCCGCGAGGGCCGCGAGGTGCGGCCGGTGCCGGACGGGTCGTGCGACATCACCGCCCACGTCGCCCTGGACGCCTGCGCGGGCCCCGGCAGCACCGTGCTGACCCAGCGCGAGGCGCTGCACGCCCTCGGCGTGGACGGCGCCCGCCCGCCGCTGTCGCTCGCCTCGGCCGACCCGGCCGCCTACGTCCGGGCACTGGGACAGGCGGGCGAGGCCGCCGAGCTCACCTCGCCGGCCGGGCTGGGGGCCTTCGGCTGGCTGGTGCACCCGGTGGGCGAGGCCTGCCGGGGGCTGCTCCCGGACGCCCCGGCACGGGCCTCCGGCGGCTCCCCGGACCGGAGCGGCCCGGAAGGCTGACAGACTTGTCCCCATGACCCCCATGACGGAGACGACAGTCGGCATCGGCGGTGCGGCGGAGAGCACCGACATGGTGCTCAACATCGGACCCCAGCACCCGTCCACGCACGGTGTGCTGCGCCTGCGGCTCGTCCTCGACGGCGAGCGGGTCCGGGAGGCCGAGCCGATCGTCGGCTACATGCACCGCGGCGCGGAGAAGCTGTTCGAGGCCCGCGACTACCGGCAGATCATCGTGCTCGCCAACCGCCACGACTGGCTGTCGGCGTTCTCCAACGAGCTGGGCGTCGTCCTGGCCGTGGAGCGGATGCTCGGCATGGAGGTCCCCGAGCGCGCCGTGTGGACCCGCACGCTCCTCGCCGAGCTGAACCGGGTCCTCAACCACCTGATGTTCCTCGGCTCCTACCCCCTGGAGCTGGGCGGCATCACCCCCGTCTTCCACGCCTTCCACGAGCGCGAGGAGCTCCAGACGGTGATGGAGGAGGTCTCCGGCGGCCGGATGCACTACATGTTCAACCGCGTCGGCGGCCTCAAGGAGGACCTGCCGGCCGGCTGGCTCGGCCGCGCGCGGCACGCCGTGGCCCAGGTCCGCTCCCGGATGGACGTCTACGACCGGCTCGTCCTCGGCAACGAGATCTTCCGGGGCCGCACGCGCGGCGTCGGCGTCCTCGCGCGGGAGACGGTGCACGCGTACGGGGTGAGCGGTCCCATCGCGCGCGCGTCCGGCGTCGACTTCGACCTGCGGCGGGACGAGCCCTACCTCGCCTACGGGGAGCTGCAGGACGTGCTCAGGGTCGTCACCCGCGAGGACGGCGACTGCCTGGCGCGCTTCGAGTGCCTGCTGGAGCAGACGCACAACGCGCTGGAGCTCGCGGAGGCCTGCCTGGACCGGATCGCCGAGCTGCCGCCGGGGCCGATCAACCAGCGCCTGCCCAAGGTGCTGAAGGCGCCCGAGGGCGCCACGTACGCGTGGACCGAGAACCCGCTCGGCCTCAACGGCTACTACCTGGTCTCCAAGGGCGAGAAGACCCCGTACCGGCTGAAGCTGCGGTCCGCGTCCTTCAACAACATCCAGGCGCTGACCGAGCTGCTGCCGGGGACGCTGGTGGCCGACATGGTGGCGATCCTGGGGTCGCTGTTCTTCGTCGTGGGCGACATCGACAAGTAGGTCTTCCGTTCCTCCTAGGTCCTCCGTTTCTCCGGGTCTCTCGCGCGGGGAACGCAGAAACCCCCGGCGGGGCTCCCGCCGGGGGTTTCGTTTCTGCGGGCCGGGCTCCGCGGCCGTCTAGGAGACGGCCGTCCGCAGCTCGGCCACGTCTATCTGCTCGGTCTCGTCGTGCGCGGTCAGGTCGATGACGTCTTCTCTTGCCGACTCGCCGTCCGCCTCCGCCTTCGCCTCGGCCTCCGCTTCGGCCTTGGCCTCGGCGAGCGCCTCCTCGCCGACGACGTCGGCGAGGTCCGTCTCCTCGACGGGGCGCGAGGCCGGGACCGGGCGCTGGGTGCCGAAGAAGTCGAAGCCGCCCGTGGTGCGGGGGGCCGGGCGCTGGGCGGCCGGGAGCTGCGGTGCGGCCGGCTTCGCGGCGGCGGGGGCCTGCCGGCCCTCAGCGGGCGCGGGCGGGGTGCCGGGAGCCTCGGAAGCCGCCGAGGCGGCGGGGACGCCGGCGGCGCCGGAGCCCGGCCCCACGGCCTTGAGGCCGTCGGCCGCACCGGCCGCGGCCTTGCCGGCCGCCTGGCCCGGGGTGGCCGCCGGGGCGGCTGCCCGGCCCGTGGTCTCCGGCCGCGGCCGGGGCACGGCCCCGGGAGCCGTCCGAGGTGCCGCCGAGGGCGGCTGGCCGGGCCCGGCCGCGGGCTTCAGGCCGGTCCCCGGCAGCGGACCGGCGTCCGGCTCGCCGCCGGCGAGGCTGCGCAGCACCTCCGCGGCCTTGCGGAACGCGGCCGGGTCGACGGCCGGGCCGGGCACCGTGAGCGGCGCGCCGGACTCCAGCGCCCGCGCGCCGCCCCGGGCGACGCGTCGGCTCTCCAGCGCGCTGGCCCGCCCGGTCTCGGCGGTGGCGTAGCGGCGCAGCAGGTCGGCGTGCTCGGTGCGGAGACGGGCCAGCTCGGCGCGCTTGCCGCGCAGCTTGGACTCCAGCCGGGCCTTGGCCGCCCTGGTGTCCTCCAGGTCCGTCTCCAGCTCGGCTATGCGCTCCTCGGTCTTCCACTCGTCGCGCGTGCGGGCGGCGGTGAGCTGGGCCACCCGCTTCCCGGCGGAGCGGTCCCAGCGGCGCATCAGCACGGCGCCGACCACCGCGGCGGCGGCAGCCGCCGCGGCGAGACCCCGGATGACGACCGTTTCACCTACCACCCATGCACCGGCGGCACAGGCGACCGATGTCGCGGCGACCGCTGATGGGGGAAGGAGCCTGTGCAGGGATGGCGAATGGCGGTGGCGTCCTCGTGGCATGGCCTGAAACTTACCGTGCGTCGCCTCGGGAGTGTGACTCCACCACGAAACTCTTCCCTTGATCTTACTTGTCGCCTACACCTCTCACTTCGTCAGCAGCCCCTTCTCCCTGAGGTACTGCGCGGCGACATCGGCAGGCTTGAGCCGCTGCGCATCCACTTTCTTGTTGAGTTCGGTGAGGTCTTCCGTGGTCAGCACGCGCGTGAGCTTCGCGAGGGCGTCCGCGACCTTCTGCGAACCCGCCTTCTGTGCATTCACCACGGGCAGCACGTTGTCGGAGTTCTGAAGCTTCTTGTCGTCCTGCAGCAGGACCAGCCCGAACTGTTCGAGGGTGGCGTCCGTGGTCGTGGTCAGGAGCATCTGGGCCTTGCCGTCCTTGACCGCCTGCTTGGCCTGGACGCTGCCCACCTCCAGCGGGGCGATGCCCGAGACGCGGATGCCGTACGTCTTCTCCAGGCCGGGCTGGCAGAAGGGCCGCTGCGGGCATTCGTCACCGGCCGCGAGCTTGACCTCCTGACCCGACTTTCCCAGGTCCGAAAGCGTCTTGAGCTGGTGTTTCGCCGCGAACTCGGCGGTCACCGCGAAGGCGTTCTGATCGACCGCGCCGCCGGGGTCGAGCACCTTCAGTCCGCGCGGCTCCGCGAGTTTCCGCAGGGCCTTCACCGTGGCGGCGGCGTCGGCGGACGCGACGGCGGGAGCGTCCTTGCCGTTCTGCTTCTTGTTCAGGAATTCGGCGAGCGTCGCCGCATACTCCGGGACGACGTCGATGCGGCCCTTCTCCAGCTCCGGTTCATAGAGCTCGCGGGCCTCCGTGGTCTTGATCGTCGGCGAATATCCGGCGTCCTTCAGCAGGCCGGCGTATATCTCGGCGAGCACCTTGGACTCGGTGAACCCGGCCGAGCCGATGACCAGGGCGTTCTCCCCCGGTTTCGCTGATCCGCCGTCCCCTCCCCCGCTGCCGGACTTCTCCAGGCTCTCGCCGCCGCACGCGGCGAGACCGGCCGTCAGGGCGGCGACGGCGGCCGCCGCCAGCAGGGCGCGGGGGGTTCGTGCCCGGCGCGTGGTGCTGCTCATGGGAAACATCCGAGATCTGCCCTTCGGTTCCGGCGGCCGGCTCTCCGGCCGCCGTCGCTTCGCTGACCGGCGCCGCACCTACCCCGGCACCGCTCCCGTACGCCGCCGCACCGGGTCGAGCAGCCGCTCGGCCACCACCAGCACGCCCTCCACGAGCAGCGCGAGCGCCGCCACCAGCACGGCGCCGGCCACCACCTGGGCGGTGTCGGTGAGCCGGAAGCCGGCCGTGATGATGCGGCCCAGGCCGCCGCCCCCGGGCAGGGCGGCGAGGGTGGTCGTGGCGACGACCTGCACGGCGGCGGTCCGTATGCCCGTCACGATCAGGGGGAACGCCAGCGGCAGTTCCACCCGCGCGATGAGCTGACGGCCCGTCATTCCCATGCCGCGGGCGGCCTCGACGACATCGCGGTCCACCTCGCGCATGCCCACGTAGGCATTCGTCAGCAGCGGGGGTATCGCGAACAGCACCAGCGCGATGACCGTCGGCCAGGAGCCGTGCGTCCCCAGCGGGCTGAGCAGCAACAGCACCAGCACCGCGAAAGTGGGCACGGCCCGGCCCGCGTTGGAGATGTTGACCGCGAGGGCGCCGCCCTTGCCCAGATGGCCCAGCAGCACCGCCACCGGCAGCGCTATCGCGCAGGAGATCGCCAGGCACATCGCCGTCAGGAAGAGGTGCTCGCCCAGCCGGTGCCACACGCCGTCCGCGCCCGACCAGTGCGCGCCGGTGGCCAGCCAGCTCCACGTACGCTCCACGACGTCCATCAGGCCGCCCCCTTGCCCGCGCGCGTCCACGGTGTCAGCAGCCGCTGCACGAGCAGCAGGAGCAGATCGGCCGCGACGGCCAGGGCGACGCACAGCACCGAGGCCGTGAGCACCTGCGCCTTGAAATAGCTGTGCATGCCGTCGTAGACCAGGTTGCCCAGGCCGCCGTAGTGCAGGATCGCGCCGACCGTCGTCAGTGAGATCGTGGACACCGTGGTGATCCGCAGACCCGCCATCAGGGCGGGCAGCGCCAGCGGGAGTTCCACCCCGAAGAGCAGCCGCAGCGGGCCGTAGCCCATGCCGCGCGCCGCCTCCCGCGCCTCCTCCGGCACCGCCGCGAGCCCCGCGAGGATGTTCCGCACGAGGATCGTCAGCGAATAGAGCACGAGGCCCGTGACCACCACTGACACCGACAGCCCGAAGAACGGCACCAGCAGCGAGAACATCGCCAGCGACGGCACCGTGTAGAGCACGGTGGTCAGGCCGAGGACCGGGCCCGCCGCGGCGCGCCACCGGCGGGCGAGCAGCGCCAGCGGGAACGCCACGACCAGCCCTATGGCCACGGACGCGAGCGTGATGCCGACGTGCTGGAGCGTGGCGTCCGTCAACTCCTGGCCCCGGGTCCGCAGATACTCTCCGCAGATCCAGTCATTGCTGATGAGGCAGGACTGCCCCGCCATGCGCTCCCACCTCCCCCTGGCCGTACGACCCACGGTTTGCCGGTCGCCAACGACCCTAACCCGGGGCACTGACATTCGAGCCGGCCGCCGCGCAACGGCCACAATGTCCGCAGCGAGTACGGCCAGAATGGGGAACCATGATCCGCTTTGAGCACGTCACCAAGCGCTACGCCGACGGCACGACCGCCGTGGACGACCTGTCCTTCGAAGTGGCGGAGGGCGAGCTCATCACGCTCGTGGGGCCCTCGGGCTGCGGCAAGACCACCACGATGAAGATGGTCAACCGGCTCATCGAGCCCACGTCGGGGCGGATCCTCCTCGGCGGCGAGGACATCGCCGGCGTCGACCCCGTCGAGCTGCGGCGCCGCATCGGATACGTCATCCAGCAGGTGGGGCTCTTCCCGCACAAGACCGTCCTGGAGAACACCGCGACCGTCCCCCACCTGCTGGGCTGGACCAGGAAGAAGGCCCGCGACCGCGCGGCCGAGCTCCTCGATCTCGTCGGCCTCGACCCCGCCGTCCACGGCTCCCGCTACCCCCACCAGCTCTCCGGCGGGCAGCGGCAGCGGGTCGGGGTGGCCCGGGCCCTCGCCGCGGACCCGCCCGTCCTCCTGATGGACGAGCCGTTCGGGGCGGTCGACCCGGTGGTGCGCGAGCGACTGCAGAACGAGTTCCTGCGGCTGCAGTCGCAGGTGCGCAAGACGGTGCTGTTCGTCACCCACGACATCGAGGAGGCCGTGCGGCTCGGCGACCGCATCGCCGTCTACGGGCACGGCCGCATCGAGCAGCTCGACGCCCCCGCCACGGTGCTGGGCGCGCCCGCCACGCCGTACGTCGCCGACTTCGTCGGGGCCGACCGGGGGCTCAAGCGGCTCTCCGTCACCCCCATCGAGGAGGGTGACCTCGAACAGCCGCCGGTCGTGCGGCTGGACGACACGGCGGCCTCCGCGGCGGCCGCCCTCGCCGCGGACGGCGCCCGCTGGGCCGTGGTCCTCGGCGACGCCGGGCGGCTGCACGGCTGGGTCTCGGCGGAGGCCCTCGCGGACGGCGGCACCGTACGGGACCAGGCCCGCCGCATGGACGCGTGGCTGCCCGTCGGCGCCTCCCTCAAGCAGGCCTTCAGCACGATGCTGCAGCACGACGCGGGCTGGATCGCCGTCCTCGACGGCGACGCGACGGACCGCTTCGTCGGGGTCCTGACCCCGGCCCGCCTGCACGAGGCGCTGCGCCGCTCGATCGACGCGGATTCGCGGGGCGCGGCGCGGGGGGATGTGTCCCTGGAGAGCATCCCGGGGTCCTAGCCCCTGCGGGGCGGGCCCGTTAACTTCCGCCGCGGCGGCGCGCACCACGACGGCGCGGTCCGGCGGTGCCGAACGCACCCGAGGCGCGGTACGGCACCGCCGGTCACGTCCGTGGGGGCTGATCACCGCGGCGGCGGCTTCATGGGTGCGGGCACCCATGACCCGCGCCCCCGGCCGGAGGCCGCACGGCACCGCCGGTCTCCGCCGTCGTGGTTGCGCGCCGCCGCGGCGGATTCAAGGGTGCGGGCACCCTTGATCCACGGCCCCGGGCCGGAGGCCGCACGGCGTACCGGGCAGGGGCCGCCCTAGCCGCGGGCCGTGCCTGGGCCGCCCGGGCCGTCCTCGTCGTCCTCCGGGAGTTTGCAGACGCGCTCCAGGAAGAACGCCGCGGCGATCACGGCGATGCCCGCGACGACGGACGCGCCCGCGTAGATCACCTGGTCCCGGCGGGGCCCGACGTCCAGGCTCTCCAGGCCGAGGAAGACGCCGACGCCCCCGTACATGCCGGCCACGAGCGCCGCGACGAGCGCGCTGGCCTGGCCGAAGACGACCGCGCGGGCGGCCACCAGCGGATCCACGCCCTTCGCGCCGGGCCGCCGCTCCCGCTGCGCCCGCAGCCGGGCGCGCAGCGAGAGCGCCGTGGCGGCGAGGACGACGGCGATGACCGCCAGCACGATGGGCGCGGCGACCGGCACCCGCGGCAGCGTGCCGACCGAGTCCCACAGCCGGGCGCCCGCCCAGGAGAGGATGCCGGCCACGGCGAACAGCCCGGCCAGCACCCCGATCCGCAGTTGCCTCACCGAGCCGCCGCTCCTCTTCTCGATCGCGTTCCCAAACAGCCCTGCGCAGTCAGGCGCAGGCAGTCGCAGTCAGTCCAACGACTACTCGGGCAGTCGGAGTTCCAGGTCGACCCGCGGCTGCACACCCTCCGTGCCGACGGCCGCGAGCAGCTCGACGACCGCGCCCCGGCCCGGGACGACGGCCTCGGGGTCCACATCGTGCCAGGGGGCGAGGACGAAGGCGCGCTCATGGGCGCGCGGGTGCGGCAGGGTCAGGACGGGGTCGGCGGAGACGACGTCCTGGTAGGCGACGATGTCGACGTCGAGCGTGCGCGGCCCCCAGCGCTCGTCCCGCACCCGCTCGAAGGCCTCCTCGATGGCGTGGCCGCGCTCCAGCAGGGAGTCCGGCGGGAGGGTGGTCTTCACGAGCACGACGGCGTTGAAGTACGACGGCTGGGTGCCGGGCTCGACGCCCCACGGCTCCGTCTCGTAGACCGGGGAGACGGCCTTGACCCGCAGCCCGGGCGTGTCCTCCAGCGCGTCGATCGCTCCCTGGAGGGTCTCCAGGCGGTTGCCGAGGTTGCTGCCGAGGGAGATCACGGCTCGTTTGGGGTTGCTCAGGGTCACGTCCGCCGCGTCCACCTGCTCCACCACGGAGGCGGGCACCGGCTGCACGGTCGGGTCGCTGCTGCTCATACTCGGCTCCGCGTAATAGTGATCGTCACATCGTCAAAGGGCACGGTGATGGGGGCGTCCGGCTTGTGGACGGTCACCTCCACTTCGCGCACCGCGTCGTGCTTGAGGCAGTTGCGGGCGATCCGCTCGGCCAGGGTCTCGATCAGGTCGACGGGCTCACCCTGGACGATATCGACCACTTCCTCCGCGACGACGCCGTAGTGCACGGTCTTCGTGAGGTCGTCGGAGGCGGCGGCGGGCCGGGTGTCCAGGCTCAGGACGAGGTCCACGATGAAGGTCTGGCCTTCCTCGCGCTCCTTGGGGAACACGCCGTGGTGCCCACGGGCCTTCAGGCCGCGCAGCGCGACACGATCCACACGAATCACTCCTGCTGGTCGTCGGACGGGGGCACCTCCGGTGCCCGGTACCCACGTCGAATCTACCTGCGAGCACTGACAGCACCCGCACATGAACGCCAGGGGGTTCCTGCCCATATTTACGGATACTCCGGCATGTTTCAGGCTCATTCGGACGCCCGCCGTGCCGGGCCGGTCACGGCTCCCGCCGCGCTTACCCGCGAGCCCCGTCCCCCACCCCTACCCGGCCCCGAGCAGCCCGAACGAGTGGTGAGGACCCGCCGTGCTGACGTCTCGCGCCCCACCGGGTGCCCGGCGCAACGCGAGATACGTCACGCCTCGGGAATGCCGCCCGCCCCGCCGTGCGGACCGTTCTCGCCGTTCTCGCCGTTCGCCCCGTTCTCATCGGCCTCCTCGTCGCGCCCCGCGAGCACCGGCGAACCGTGGTGCGACCACACCTTCCACTCCTCGCCGACGCGCCGGAAGGCGTTCGTCGCCACGACCAGCTGGCCGACGAGGGGGCCGAGCTCGCCCTCCTCCTCGGCGGGCCCGCCGCTGAGGATGTTCTCGGTGCAGGTCACGAGGGCCGTGTCACCGGCGACCGCCACCTCGACATCGGTCAGGAAGAACTGGATGTAGTCCGTACTCGCCATGATCAGCGCGTACGAACGGAGCACCTCGCCCCGCCCGCGCAGCACCGGCCACCCCGGGTGGACGCACGACACCTCGGCATCCGGGTCGTCCAGCCACAGCCGGCCCATCGCGGCCGTGTCGCCGCGCTCCACCGCCTCGTACAGCGCGGTGTTCGCCAGCTCGACCTGCTCGCTGTCCGTCCGGGCAGTGCTCACATGGCCCCCTCGGCGCCCACCGCGCCCGCCGCACCCGTCACCCGCGCCGCCGCCTCGGCCTCCTGCACCGCCCGCACCACGCGCACCGCGTCCGCGCTGGCCCGCACCTCGTGCACCCGCACCGCCCACGCGCCCTCGCGCGCCGCGAGCGCCGAGACCGCGGCGGTCGCCGCGTCCCGCTCCCGGGCCGGCGGCGGCTCGCCCCCGGGGCCGGCCAGCACCCGGCCGAGGAAGCGCTTGCGGGAGGCGGCCACCAGCATCGGCAGCTCCAGCTCCCGGCGCAGCCGCGCCAGCCCCGCGACCAGCGCCAGATCGTGTCCGGCCTGCTTGGCGAAGCCCAGGCCCGGGTCGACGACGAGCCGCTCCGGGTCGACGCCGCCCTCGACCACGGCGTCCAGCCGCTCCCGGAGCTCGGTCAGCACCTCGCCGACCACGTCCCCGTAGACGGCCCGGCTGTTCATGTCGGCGCTGAAGCCGCGCCAGTGCATCACCACGAACGGCACCCGGGCCGTGGCCACGACCGGCACCATGGCCGGGTCCGCGAGGCCCCCGCTCACGTCGTTGACCAGCGTCGCCCCTGCTTCCACGGCCGCCTCCGCGACCGAGGCCCGCATGGTGTCCACCGACACCACGGCCCCCTCGGCCACCAGCTCGCGGACCACGGGGACGACCCGGCGCAGCTCCTCGCCCTCGTCGACCCGCGAGGCGCCGGGCCGGGTGGACTCGCCGCCCACGTCGACCAGGTCCGCGCCGCCCGCGATCAGGTCCAGGCCGCGCTTGACCGCGAGCTCCGTGTCGAACCAGCGCCCGCCGTCGGAGAACGAGTCCGGCGTGACGTTGACGACCCCCATCACCGCACAGCGGTTCCACTCCGGCAGACCGACGGGCCCGGGACGACCGCGCAAGGTACTCATGGGTCCAGCCTAGGGCGTGCCGCAAAGAGGAGTGCCCCCGACCGGAAGCCGGTCGGGGGCACTGCCGCACGCGCGTTCAGCGGGATCACCACGGCGCGCTCACGCGGCGCGCGTGACCTCCGTGGCCGAAACCTTCTCGTCCGCGTCGTCCAGCACGTCCTTCGGCGGGGCGGGGCGGCGGCGCAGCAGGCGCGGCAGCTCCAGGAAGCCCTCCGCCTGCATCATGGCGAAGCCGATGCGGGGCAGGTCGCGGCTGTTCGGGAAGACCACGAAGCGCGGCTCCCAGCGCGGCCGGAACTTCTCGTTGAACTTGTACAGCGACTCGATCTGGAACCAGCGCGAGAGGAAGACCAGCACCGAGCGCTGGATGCGCACGACCGGGCCGGCGCCCAGCTTGCCGCCGCGCTCCAGGGCGGAGCGGAAGAACGCGAAGTTCAGCGACAGGCGCTTGATCTTGAGCTCGGGGGCGGCCTGCAGGAACGCGACGATCAGGAGCTCGTTCATGCCCGGGTCCGCGCTGCGGTCGCGGCGCATGAGCTCCAGCGAGCTGCCGTCCGGACCCCACGGCACGTAGTGCTGCATGGCGCGCAGGTCGCCGAACGGGCAGTCCTCGCCCTCCTCCGGGTCCTTGTGGGCGGTGGCGATGATGGCGTCCAGGTCCTTCGGGTCGCCGATGCGGCCCAGGGCCATGGAGAAGCCGCGCTCGTCCTCGGTGTCGCGCCAGGCGTTGGCGGCCTTCTGGACGGCCTCCAGCTCCTCGGGGGTGAGGTCGCCGACGCGGCGCACCTTGGTGGAGTAGCCGTTGCGCTCGATGCGCTTGACCATCTGGCGGACGTTGCGCATGGACCGGCCGGTCAGGGAGAAGTCGGCCACCTCCACGATGGCCTCGTCACCCATCTCCAGGGCGTCGAGCCCGGTCTCGCGGGTCCACACCTCGCCGCCGGTCTCGCTGCAGCCGGCGACGGCGGGCGTCCAGGAGTGGCGCTTGGCCAGCTCCATGAACTTCTCGATGGCGCCCGGCCAGGCCTCGACGTCACCGATCGGGTCACCGCTCGCGAGCATGACGCCGGAGACGACGCGGTAGGAGACGGCCGCCTTGCCGGAGGGCGAGAAGACGGCGCTCTTGTCGCGGCGCAGCGCGAAGTGGCCCAGCGAGTCGCGGGCGCCGTGCTTGGCGAGCAGCTCGCGCAGCTTGTCCTCGTCCTCCTCGGTGAGGACGGCGTCCGGGTAGGCGGGCATGAACGCCAGGTAGGCGGTGGTGGCGACGGTCAGCAGGCCGAGGGCGCCCAGCGAGTAGCCGACGGTGTAGTCGACGTGGTCGGTGTAGCGGATCGAGCCCTCGAAACCGAACAGGCCCCACAGCACGTGCTGGATCTGCTCGCTGACCGGCGGGTCGCCGATCATCTGGTCCGGGTGCGAGCCGACGATCACCCAGCCGAGGCCGAAGCTGGCCGCGCCCATGAGGACGAAGTTGGCCGCGGCCTTCCAGCGGCTGCGCGGGTCCGGCAGCGCGTAGAAGGAGCCCTTGTGCCACACGAGGTAGATGAAGAGCAGCAGCGACAGGATCGCGCCGATGTAGGAGTGGCGGTAGACCAGCTGGGCGGCGGCGCCGATGGGCAGCAGCACGACGGCGGCGAGCCAGGCGCGCTGCTTGGCCCGCTTGAGGCCGTGGGCCAGCATCAGCAGCAGGATGCCGACGATGATCGAGCCGGCCGCGGCCAGCTGGGTCACCGAGCCGGGCAGCACCTCGGCGAGGCTGTGGACCTTGCTCCAGCGGAACCGCGGAACGACACCGGCCAGGACGTCCACCAGGCCGATGAGGGCCGCGACCGTTCCCACGACGGCAGGCACGTTCTCGGGCTTGGGGCCCCTGACGATACGCGCAAGCCTCGACAGTCGCTTGGTCCCCTCGGGAACCCCATCGGACTTTTTGCCATCTACCCTGACAGACATCTCTTCCCGTCGTCCTGTCGAGTGGACGCGCCATGCGGCGGCAGCGCCCGGACAATGTGCGCCCTGTAGGACGACGGTTTCGGGGTTGAGGTTCCGCGGGGGGCCGAGCCCGGAAAGACGTGACCATTCCGCGACTCGGTGCCGGGTCGCCTCGGCAGAAAGCACCTCATGGGTCTCACCAGCATGGCAGTCCTGCTGCTTGCCATCGCCGCTGCGATAGTGCTCTTCGCGTTGACCATCTGGCTCTGGCCACGCCTGGGCAAACGGAGCGTGGGCTCCATACTCGGCAGGGTGGGCATGATGCTGGCCACGCAGCTCACCCTGTTCGCAGCGATCGGTCTCTGGGCCAACCAGTCCTTCGGCTTCTACGGCTCCTGGGCGGACCTCTTCGGTCAGGTCAAGGAGGAGGGCGTCGTCGTCGACCACAGCGCCGGCGGCAAGCGGGTGCAGGTCGTGAACACGCAGGCCGTGAAGGTGCCCCGCGGCAACGTCCCGCGCGTCGGCGGAAAGATCGAGAAGATCCAGGTCGCGGGCGTCGAGTCCAAGATCAACGGCCCGGCGTACGTCTACCTGCCCCCGGAGTACTTCCAGCCGGAGTACGCGAACCGCAAGTTTCCCGCCTCCGTCGTCCTGACCGGCTACCCGGGCACCGCCGAGGCGCTCATCAAAGGGCTCGACTACCCCGTCCGCGCGCACAAGCTGAGCAAGGACAAGAAGATGCAGCCCACCGTCCTGGTGATGATGCGTCCCTCCATCGTCGGCCAGCGCGACACCGAGTGCATGGACATACCGAACGGCCCGCAGGCCGAGACCTTCTTCACCAAGGACCTGCGCGCGGCCGTCTCCCAGCACTACCGCGTCGGCGACAAGGCCGCGAACTGGGGCATGATCGGCGACTCCACCGGCGGCTACTGCGCGCTGAAGATCGCCATGCGCCACCCGGACGCGTACAGCGCCGCGGCCGCGCTCTCCGGCTACTACAAGGCCCCGCAGGACCCGACGACCGGCTCGCTCTTCGGCGGCAGCAAGCAGCTGGAGAACGAGAACGACCTGCTGTGGCGGCTGAAGAACAAGGAGATGCCGCCCGTCTCGCTGCTGGTGACCACGAGCAAGCAGGGCGAGCACAACTACAAGGACACCCTGAAGTTCATCAACGCGGTCAAGGCGCCGGCCCGGGTGTCGTCGATCATCCTCGACACGGGCGGTCACAACTTCAACACGTGGCGTCGTGAGCTCAACCCGACGCTGAAGTGGATGGGCAGCCGCCTCTCCGCGTAACGGTTCGCCGGAATCACCGGCTTGAGCCCCGCGGACATTCCGCCGGACACCCGCCGCCGTGGCTGATCGCCGCTGCGGCGGGCATTTTTTTGCGCAGCAAAAGGCTTTCCGGCGCCGCGGCCTCAGCGAGCCATGATCAGGCTCATGGCCTCCGCCCGCGTCGCGGGATCCCGCAGCTGCCCCCGCACCGCAGAGGTCAGCGTCTTCGCCCCCGGCTTGCGGATGCCCCGCATCGACATGCACATGTGCTCGCACTCCACGACCACGACCACGCCCCGCGGCTCCAGGATCTCCATCAGGGAGTCCGCGATCTGCGTGGTGAGCCGCTCCTGGACCTGCGGGCGGCGGGCGAAGACGTCCACGAGGCGGGCGAGCTTCGACAGACCGGTGATCTTCCCGCTGGTCGAGGGGATGTAGCCGACGTGCGCCACGCCGTGGAACGGCACCAGGTGGTGCTCGCACGTGCTGTAGACCTCGATGTCCCGCACGAGCACCATCTCGTCGTGGCCGAGGTCGAACGTCGTGGTCAGCACGTCCTCCGGCTCCTGCCAGAGGCCCGCGAATATCTCCTTGTACGCCCGCGCCACCCGCGCCGGCGTCTCCCTCAGGCCCTCCCGGTCCGGGTCCTCGCCCACGGCGAGCAGCAGCTCGCGCACCGCGTTCTCGGCGCGCTTCTCGTCGAACACGCCGACGCTCCGCTCGGAGTCCAGGGTCACCGGGTCGGTCATGGAGTGCCTCGTTCTCTCGTACGTATGTACCAACCGGCACCGCCCGGATAAACGGGATGCCGCGTCCACCAGGCTAAAACCTGGGTGACACGGCATCCATTCCGGGCCCTGTGGTGCGGGCCCGTGAGCCTCTACGAAGCGGCTGCGATCAGCTCTCCGGCCGGGTGTCGTCCGGCAGGGCGGCCTGCTCGACGGTCTGGCCACCGTTGCTCGGCGCGAGCTCCTTCGGGGAGAGCACCGGCGGGCGGGTGGAGGGGGTGCGGCGCGAGGAGCCGGTCCACGCCGGGCGGGCGGGGCGCCGGACCACGTGCTTGAAGATCTCGGCGATCTCCTCCTTGTTCAGCGTCTCCTTCTCCAGGAGGGCCAGCACCAGGTTGTCGAGGATGTCGCGGTTCTCGACGAGGATCTCCCACGCTTCGTTGTGGGCGGTCTCGATGAGCTTCTTGACCTCTTCGTCGACCAGGGCGGCGACCTCTTCGGAGTAGTCGCGCTGGTGCGACATCTCGCGGCCGAGGAACGGCTCGGAGTTGTCGGAGCCGAACTTGATCGCGCCGAGGCGCTCGGTCATGCCGTACTGCGTGACCATCGCGCGGGCCGTGGCCGTGGCCTTCTCGATGTCGTTGGCGGCACCGGTGGTCGGGTCGTGGAAGACGAGCTCCTCCGCGGCGCGGCCGCCCAGCATGTACGCCAGCTGGTCGAGCATCTCATTGCGCGTGGTGGAGTACTTGTCCTCGTCGGGGAGGACCATGGTGTAGCCGAGGGCGCGGCCGCGGGACAGGATCGTGATCTTGTGCACCGGGTCGGAGTTCGGGGAGGCCGCCGCGACCAGGGCGTGACCGCCCTCGTGGTACGCGGTGATCTTCTTCTCCTTGTCGCTCATGATCCGGGTCCGCTTCTGCGGGCCGGCCACGACGCGGTCGATCGCCTCGTCCAGCATGTGGTTGTCGATCAGCTTCCGGTCGCTGCGGGCCGTCAGCAGGGCGGCCTCGTTCAGCACGTTGGACAGATCGGCACCGGTGAAGCCGGGGGTGCGGCGGGCGACGGCCGACAGGTCGACGTCGGGGGCGACCGGCTTGCCCTTCTGGTGGACCTTGAGGATCTCCAGACGGCCCTGCATGTCCGGGCGGTCGACGGCGATCTGCCGGTCGAAGCGGCCGGGGCGCAGCAGCGCCGGGTCGAGGATGTCGGGCCGGTTGGTGGCGGCGATCAGGATGACGCCGCCCTTCACGTCGAAGCCGTCCATCTCGACGAGGAGCTGGTTCAGGGTCTGCTCGCGCTCGTCGTGACCGCCGCCGAGGCCGGCGCCGCGGTGGCGCCCGACCGCGTCGATCTCGTCGACGAAGACGATGGCCGGGGCGTTGGCCTTGGCCTGCTCGAAGAGGTCACGGACGCGCGAGGCGCCGACACCCACGAACATCTCGACGAAGTCGGAGCCGGAGATCGAGTAGAAGGGGACGCCCGCCTCGCCGGCGACGGCGCGCGCGAGCAGGGTCTTGCCCGTGCCGGGCGGGCCGTAGAGCAGCACGCCCTTGGGGATCTTGGCGCCGACGGCCTGGAACTTCGCCGGCTCCTGCAGGAACTCCTTGATCTCGTGGAGCTCCTCGACGGCCTCGTCGGCGCCGGCGACGTCGGCGAAGGTCGTCTTGGGGGTGTCCTTGGTGATCAGCTTGGCCTTGGACTTCCCGAAGTTCATCACCCGGGAGCCGCCGCCCTGCATCTGGTTCATCAGGAACAGGAAGACCACGACGATGAGGACGAACGGCAGCAACGACAGCAGAACGCCGATGAACGGGTTCTGCTTGGACGTCGAGACGTTGTATCCCTCCGGGATCATGTTCTTCTCGGCGTTGGCCTGCAGGGACTTGGCGATGTCAACGCCCTGCTCGCCGATGTAGTTCGCCTGGATCTTGCTGGAGCCCTTGACCTTCTGGCCGTCCTTGAGCTCAACCTTGATCTTGTTCTCGTCACCGGTCGTCAGCTCGGCCGATTTCACCAGGTCCTTGTTGATCGCGTTGACGACCTGGCTGGTGTCCACCGACTTGTAGCCGCCGCCGGAGCCGACGACCTGCATCAACACGACCACGGCGAGGACGGCCAGCACGATCCACATGACCGGCCCACGGAAGTAGCGCTTCACGTCCATCCATACGGGGCGCAAGCGCCCCGTCCCTCCTGCCACAGTGAGGCACGGCCAGCCCCTCGACGGGGTGCCTGTGCGTACGGTGTCCTGCTCGACCTTGAAAGCTTGACTTGAAAGCCTGAAAAAGACTGACCTTCGGACGGTACCCCAGCATTGTCTCCCGACGCCGCTGCAGACGGTCAACCAACCCGCCTTACCCTGCTCCAACGGCGGGAACCGTCATTCGGTTCCCGCGTGCCGGGCGGGGCGGCCCGTACCGCGGGCCGGGGGCTCAGCCGCCGTAGACGTGCGGCGCGAGCGTGCCCACGAAGGGCAGGTTGCGGTACTTCTCGGCGAAGTCGAGACCATAGCCGACGACGAACTCGTTCGGGATGTCGAAGCCGACCCACTTGACGTCGATCGCGACCTTGGCCGCCTCCGGCTTGCGCAGGAGGGTGACGACGTTGAGGGACTCGGGCTCGCGCGAGCCGAGGTTCGACAGCAGCCAGGACAGCGTCAGGCCGGAGTCGATGATGTCCTCGACGATCAGGACGTGCTTGCCCTTGATGTCGGTGTCGAGGTCCTTGAGGATGCGGACCACGCCGGAGGACTGGGTGCCCGCCCCGTACGAGGACACGGCCATCCAGTCCATCGTGACGGGGTTGGAGAGGGCGCGCGCCAGGTCGGCCATCACCATCACGGCGCCCTTGAGGACACCGACGATCAGCAGGTCCTTGCCCGCGTACTCCGCGTCGATCTTCGCCGCCAGCTCCGCCAGCTTCGCGTCGATCTCTTCCTTGGTGATGAGCACCGACTTGAGGTCGGTGCCCATGTCCTTGTCGTCCACCCGCGCCACTCTCGCTTGTCTACGGATCGTCCGGCATTTCCGCGGCGAGCTGAGGCCCGTTCGTGACGTTCGTGCCCGTTCGAATCAGCCCTGCCGGAGGACCAGTCTGCCACCCTGCCTGCGGACCGCGACCCGCCCGGGCAGATTGATGGCTCCCTGACCACGCCATCCGGTGATCAGCCGGTCGACTTCCTCGATGTGCCGGGCGAAGAGCGAACCGGCCGGTGAGCCCGCCGAGATGGCCGCCCGGCGCAGCACGCGGCGGCGCACCGCGGGCGGCAGGGCGTAGAGCTTGGCGGTCTCCAGGGCGCCGCTGTCGTCCCGGACGGAGGGCTCCACGGCGGCGGCCCAGTCGTCCAGTGCGTCGGCGTCGTCCCGGGAGAGCTGGGCCGTGCGGGCGAGGGCCTCGATGACGCCCTTGCCGAGGGCCTTCTCCAGGACGGGGAGGGCTTCGTGGCGGACCCGGGAGCGGGTGTAGGCCGGGTCGGCGTTGTGCGGGTCGTCCCAGACGGGGAGGGACTGGACCATGCAGGCCTTGCGGGCGGTCTGCCGGTCGAGGCCGAGGAAGGGCCGGCGGTAACGGC
Source organism: Streptomyces sp. URMC 127 (assembly GCF_051386535.1). Classification (NCBI taxonomy): domain Bacteria; kingdom Bacillati; phylum Actinomycetota; class Actinomycetes; order Kitasatosporales; family Streptomycetaceae; genus Streptomyces; species Streptomyces sp. URMC 127. Next base: position 1,987 of record NZ_JBPQTW010000093.1, on the reverse strand, counting down.
CGCCGACGCCGGAGGTGACGGCCATGCCGGCGAGGGAGCGGGTGCCGGAGCCGCGGGCGAGGCCGAGGAGGACCGTCTCCGCCTGGTCGTCGCGGGTGTGGCCGAGGAGGACGGCCGCGGCGCCGTGCCGCTCGGCGGCGGCGTCGAGGGCGGCGTAGCGCGCGTCACGCGCGGCGGCCTCGGGGCCGCCGTCCCGGCCGACGGTGACGGTCAGCGCCTCGACGGGGTCGAGGTCGAAGGCCGCGAGGCGGCTCGCCACCTCCGCGGCGCGCAGGTCGGAGCCGTGCTGGAGGCCGTGGTCGACGGTGATGCCGCCGGCCCGGATGCCGAGCCGCGGCGCCTCGAAGGCCAGCGCGGAGGCGAGCGCCATGGAGTCCGCGCCGCCGGAGCAGGCGACGAGGACCAGCGGCTTGTGGCCTGCGGGGGCGGGGGGGACGGAGGAGGGTGTGGTGGGGGTGAGGACGTCGTGAAGTACGCGGCGGACCGCCAGGCGTATCGCGGCGACCGCGGGATGTGGACCCATGTCCGTGTGTCCAATCGTTCCATATGGAGATCGTTCGGAGCTGCGCGAGCTTCGAGGCTTCAGTCACGCTGTGTGCGTCGATGGTGACAGAAGCGAGCCATTACCCGAGCATCGCACGCCCACCCCTGGCTCACGGTCCCTCGGACGGGTGATTACGGAGGCGTTCTACCCGGAGGTGGAGCTTCCGGTTCACGGCTCTGTACGACGGTGCACCCTCGCGACCCAGTCCGCCGGTTTGGCGATCTCCGCCTTGGTGGGCAGGGTGTTCGGGGACGTCCACACCCTGTTGAAACCGTCCATGCCGACCTCGCCGACCACGGCCCGCACGAAGCGCTCACCATCACGGTACTGCCGCAGCTTCGCGTCCAGCCCCAGTAGCTTCCGCAGCGCCGCGTCCAGCCGGCCCGCGCCCTTCGCCCGCCGCTGCTGGAACTTCTCCCGGATCTCCGCCACCGACGGCACGACCTGCGGCCCCACGCCGTCCATCACGTAGTCCGCGTGGCCCTCCAGCAGCGACATCACGGCCGTCAGCCGGCCCAGGATCTCCCGCTGCGCGGGCGTCTGCACCAGGTCCACGATGCTGCGGCCGCCCTCGTCCCCGCCGTCCTCCTCCGGAGGACGGCCGCCGGTCAGCGACTGGGCCGCCTCCCGGACGCGCTCCAGGAGCGTGGCCGGGTCGATGTCCGTCTCCGCCAGGAACGCCTGGATCTCGCCCTCGACGTGGTCGCGCAGCCAGGGCACGGCCGTGAACTGCGTCCGGTGCGTCTCCTCGTGCAGGCACACCCACAGCCGGAAGTCGTGCGGGTCCACGTCGAGCTCGCGCTCGACGTGGACGATGTTCGGCGCCACCAGCAGCAGCCGGCCGCCGCCCGTCTCCGAGCCGGGCAGGTCCCTGCTCGGCGGGGCGAACGTCTCGTACTGGCCGAGGACGCGGGAGGCCAGGAACGACAGCAGCATCCCCAGCTCCACGCCGGTCACCTTGCCGCCGACCGCGCCGAGCACCGCCCCGCCGGGGACGTTCGCCCGGCGGTCCTGCATCTTCTCCAGCAGCGGGCCGAGGATCGCCCGGAACCCCGCCACGTTCGCCTTGATCCACCCCGCCCTGTCCACGACGAGGACCGGGGTGTCGCCGCTCTTTTCCTCGCCGCTCTCTTCCTCGCCGTCGCCGGGCCACATCCGCGTGAACGCCCTGACGTGCTCCTCGGACGTCGCCGCGTGCCGCCGCAGCTCCGCGACGACCGCCCGCGCCTCCTCCCGGCTGACCTCCGGCCCTGGCCGTACGAACCGGGTCGCGGTCGCCACCGCGAGCTTCCAGTCGACCATCTCCGCACCACCGATGCTCGTCATGGCTTCACCGTACGTGGGCCGCTCCGCGGGGGGTAGCGAAGTTTCCCCGTCACAAAGCCGACGGAGGCGGCCGCGGGCCCCTTACGGGGCGCGGCAGCCGCAGCCCGCGACTGTCGT
>NZ_JBPQTW010000092.1:0-25762 GCF_051386535.1 Streptomyces sp. URMC 127 | reverse complement strand
GGCCGGGGTGGCGGGGTCGTAGCGGGTGCCGTAGCTGCCGACGTCGTGTTCGGCGAGGGCGCGGGCCTGCCGGGCGAGGGAGTCCGCGTGGCCCGTCTCGGAGCGCATGGTGCGCAGGTCCCGGGCGGCCCGGGCGAGCGCGAGGTGCCGCTCGGCCTCGGCGAGGCGCGTGCGGGCCCGGCACCCGACGGCGCCCCGGTGGGTGGTGACGAAGTCCCGCGCGGCGGCCACCTCCCCCCGCACCCGCCGCAGGGCCCGCTGGACGCGCACCCGGGTCCGGTCCTCCCGGCCGGCCTCCAGGGCCGCGGCCGTCTCCTCCACGTGCCGCAGGACGGCCCGCGGGTCGTACCGCCCGCTCTCCACCTCGCGCCGGGCGCAGGCGAGGGCCCGGGCCTGGGGGCTGCCGCGCGGGGCGAGGGCCTCGGCGTCCGCGAGGGCGACGGGCAGCCGCGCGGTGGCGCCGCTGAGCTCGTGGGCGCGGCGGAGGGCTGCGAGGGTGAGGACCCGGGCCTGGGAGAGGGCGGCCTCGCCCGCGCGGAGGGAGATCGCGGCGGCGTCGCCGTCGCCGGAGGCGAGGGCGCGGCGGGCCTCGGCGAGGGCGGCCGTGGCGAAGGCGAGCCGGTCGCGGGCCTCGGCGGGGTGGCGGGCGACGGCCGCGAGGGCGGTGGCGGTGCAGTGCCCGGACAGGACGTCCAGCGCGCCCTCGGCGGTGGCGATGCGCGGGGCGAGGTCCTCCGCGGCGGCCTCGGCGCGGGCGAGGATGCCCGCGGCGTTGGCGCGGAGGCCGCGCAACCGGTCGAAGGATGCGGATTCGGCGTCCAGGCGCCGGTTGGCGCTGGTGCAGTGGGAGCAGATCTCGTCCAGCGTGCGGCGGCGGATGTCGGGGTCCTCGTAGGGCGCGTCGTCGAGGGCCTGGCGCAGCCGGAAGGCGTCGGCGAGCTCTTGCTGGGCGTAGGCGACGGCCTCGGCGAAGGGCCGGGCGGCTTCGTCGCCCAACTGTTCCGCGGCGAAGTGGAGTTCTTCGGCGCTGGTGCGTACGGCGTCGTCGGTCTCGACGAGGGCCCGGTCGGCCTCGGCGTCGAGCTCGGGCAGCGGGGTCAGCGGCCGGGCCGTGCGCGCGGGGCCGGGCGGGGCGGCGGTCCCGGGCCCGGGCCCCGGCGAGGCGGCCTGTCCGGCGCGCCGCCTGCGGGAGGCGCGGCGGGCGCACAGGTAGAGCCCTAGGACGCAGAGCCCGCCGCCCGTGGCGACGGGCAGCCACACCCGGCGGTGCCCGGGGACGAGGCCTTCGCCGCCGGGGTCGGGGGTGCCGGGCGAGATGGCGGGGGGCCGCACCGGCTCGCCGGCGAGCACGGCGGCGTAGCCGTCGGCGGCGCCGATGGCCGCCCCGGCCCAGTCGTGCTGGGCGACGGCGGGGGCGATGGCGGTGGTGGCGACGGCCTTGAGCTGGTCGGCGCGGAAGCCGGACTGCTTGGCGGCGGAGACGGCGTACTGCCGGCCGTGGGTGGCGACGGCGAGGAGGACGTCGTGCTCGCCGAGGCCGTTGCGGTCGGCGGTGGCGTCGGCCCAGGCGCGCCCGGAGCGGCCGGAGAAGTCGCGTACGTAGGTGACGTACAGCTGGACGCGGTGGGTGGTGCGCAGGCGCTCGATCGCGGTGGTGACCTGCGCGCGGCGCTGGCCGAGCGCGCCGACGGTGTCGGTGATGCGCCCGCCGGCGTCGAGGTCGAGGGGGGTGTCCGCGCGCGAGGAGGGCGCGGGGAGCAGGGGGACGACGGAGAGCAGCAGGGCGCACAGCCCGAGGAGGGCGCCGGCGATGGCCCGTGCCGGCGCCCCCGTCCCGTACCGCCTCGAAAGCCGCGTCACACTTGTGAGCGTATGGCGGTAATGCCCGCTCCGCTACTGGGAGCAAGACGCCGAACACGGAGGGTGTCCGCACTCCGTCGTGCGCGGGCGCGCGCGCCGCGCCCGGGTCACGCCCGGCGGCGGATTCTGCTCCCGAGCCAGACCAGCGGATCGTATTTCCGGTCCACGGCCCGCTCCTTCAGCGGGATCAGCGCATTGTCGGTGATCTTGATGTGCTCGGGGCAGACCTCCGTGCAGCACTTGGTGATGTTGCAGTAGCCGAGCCCGTGGTCCTCCTGCGCGGCGCGCTTGCGGTCGATGCCCGCCTCGGCGGCCGAGTCCAGCGGGTGCATGTCCAGCTCGGCGACGCGCATCAGGAAGCGCGGCCCGGCGAAGACGGGCTTGTTCTCCTCGTGGTCCCGCACCACGTGGCAGGTGTTCTGGCACAGGAAGCACTCGATGCACTTGCGGAACTCCTGGGAGCGCCCCACGTCCTCCTGCTGCATCCGGTACTCCCCCGGCCCGACCCCGGGCGGCGGGACGAAGGAGGGGACCTCGCGCGCCTTCGCGTAGTTGAAGGACACGTCCGTCACCAGGTCCCGCACCACCGGGAAGGCCCGCATCGGGGTGACCACGACGGGCTCGGCCGGGTCGAGCAGCGACATCCGTGTCATGCACATCAGCCGCGGCCGCCCGTTGATCTCCGCGCTGCACGAACCGCACTTGCCCGCCTTGCAGTTCCAGCGCACGGCGAGATCGGCGGCCTCGGTGGCCTGGAGCCGGTGGATGATGTCGAGGACGACCTCGCCCTCGTTGACGGTCACGGTGTAGTCGACGAGGGAGCCGCCGTCCGCATCGCCCCGCCACACCTTGAAGTGGGCCTCGTAGCTCAAGAGGTCAGCTCCTCGTCCGTCAGGTACTTCACCAGCTCCTCCTTGTCGAAGAGCGCCAGCAGGTCGTCACGGATCGGCGGCATCTCGCGCCGCTCCAGGCGCACCCGGCCCAGCAGCGGGTCCGCGCCGGGCCCGGTGCTGTCCCCGTTCAGCCGGCACACGAGGTTCAGCCGGCGCCAGCGCCGGTCCATCGCCGGGTGGTCGTCGCGGGTGTGGCCGCCGCGGCTCTCGGTGCGCTCCAGGGCCGCCCGGGCCACGCACTCGCTGACCAGCAGCATGTTCCGCAGGTCGAGCGCCAGGTGCCAGCCGGGGTTGAACTGCCGGTGGCCCTCCACCCCGGCCCGCCGGGAGCGGGTGCGCAGCTCGGTCAGCCGGCGCAGGGCCTCCTCCATCTCCGGGCCCTTGCGGATGATGCCGACCAGGTCGTTCATGACCTGCTGGAGCTCCTGGTGCAGGGCGTACGGGTTCTCCGCCGGCCCCTCGGGGACGGCCGCGTCGCCGCCTTCCGCGCCGAACGGGCGCAGCGCCTCCGCCTCGGCCGCCGCCAGGTCGGCCTCGGAGACGACGGGCCGGCCCGCGCCGGGGAAGGAGGCGGCGTGCTCGGCCGCGTACAGCCCGGCGCGCCGGCCGAAGACCAGCAGGTCGGAGAGGGAGTTGCCGCCGAGCCGGTTCGAGCCGTGCATGCCGCCCGCGACCTCGCCCGCGGCGAAGAGGCCGGGCACGCCCACCGCCGCTGCCGTGTCCGGGTCGACGTCGACGCCGCCCATCACGTAGTGGCAGGTGGGGCCGACCTCCATCGGCTCGGCCGTGATGTCGACGTCCGCCAGCTCCTTGAACTGGTGGTGCATCGACGGCAGTTTGCGTTTGATGTCCTCGGCGGGCAGGCGGGTGGAGACGTCCAGGAAGACCCCGCCGTGCGGGGAGCCGCGGCCCGCCTTGACCTCGGAGTTGATGGCGCGCGCCACCTCGTCGCGCGGGAGCAGCTCGGGCGGGCGGCGGTTGTGGTCCGGGTCCTGGTACCAGCGGTCGCCCTCGGCCTCGGACTCGGCGTACTTCTCCTTGAAGACGTCCGGGATGTAGTCGAACATAAACCGCCGGCCGTCGCTGTTGCGCAGCACGCCGCCGTCGCCGCGCACGGACTCGGTGACGAGGATGCCCTTGACCGAGGGCGGCCAGACCATGCCCGTCGGGTGGAACTGCACGAACTCCATGTTGATCAGGGACGCCCCGGCGAGCAGCGCGAGGGCGTGCCCGTCGCCGGTGTACTCCCAGGAGTTGGACGTCACCTTGAAGGACTTGCCGATCCCGCCGGTGGCCAGCACGACGGCCGGGGACTCGATCGCGAAGAACCGGCCGGACTCGCGCTCGTAGCCGAAGACGCCCGCGATGCGGTCGCCGTCCTTGAGCAGGCGGGTGACCGTGCACTCCTGGAAGACCTTCAGCCGGGACTCGTAGTCGCCGGTCTCGCGGTGGTCCTCCTGCTGCAGCGAGACGATCTTCTGCTGGAGCGTGCGGATCAGCTCCAGGCCCGTACGGTCGCCGACGTGCGCCAGCCGCGGGTACTCGTGGCCGCCGAAGTTGCGCTGCGAGATCTTCCCGTCCCGGGTGCGGTCGAAGACGGCGCCCCAGGTCTCCAGCTCCCAGACGCGGTCGGGGGCCTCGCGGGCGTGCAGCTCGGCCATCCGCCAGTGGTTGAGGAACTTGCCGCCGCGCATGGTGTCGCGGAAGTGGACCTGCCAGTTGTCGCCCTCGTTGACGTTGCCCATGCTCGCGGCGATGCCGCCCTCCGCCATCACGGTGTGGGCCTTGCCGAAGAGCGACTTGCAGATCACCGCACAGCGCATGCCCCGCTCGCGGGCCTCGATGGCGGCACGCAGCCCGGCGCCGCCGGCGCCCACCACGACCACGTCCCAGGCTTCTCGGGCCGTACGCGACATCAGAAAGCACCTCTCCTTTTGAACGTGAAGGCGTGGGGTGGAGCGGGCCGGCTAGAAGAAGCGCGGGTCGTCGAACACGCCGCTCGCCAGCAGGTAGACGTAGAAGTCGGCGACGGCCACGCTGATCAGCGAGGCCCAGGCGAGCTGCATGTGCCGGGCGTTGAGCGCACTGACCCAGCCCCACATGCGGTAGCGCACGGGGTGCTTGGAGAAGGTGCGGATCCGGCCGCCGACGATGTGCCGGCACGAGTGGCAGGAGAGGGTGTACGCCCAGATCAGGGCGATGTTCGCGAGGAGCACCAGGGTGCCGAGGCCCATGTGGCCCCACTCGCCGCGGGCGTTGCGGAAGCCGAGCGCGGTGTCGTACGTGAGGATGCCCGCGACGATCACCGCGAAGTAGAAGAAGTAGCGGTGCACGTTCTGCAGGATCAGCGGGAAGCGCGTCTCGCCCGTGTACGTCGCGTGCGGCTCGGCGACGGCGCAGGCCGGGGGCGAGGCCCAGAAGCCGCGGTAGTACGCCTTGCGGTAGTAGTAGCAGGTCAGCCGGAAGCCCAGCGGGAAGATCAGGATCAGCAGGGCGGGCGAGAGGCCCCACCAGGCGCCGAAGACGTGCCAGTCGGCACCGCCCTTCATCGGGACGCAGTTCTGCGCGATGCAGGGCGAGTAGAACGGGGAGACGTAGGGCGCCGCGTAGTAGTCGTCGTTGGCGAAGGCCCGCCACGTGGAGTAGACGACGAAGGCGAACAGCCCGGCGGCGGTGACCGCCGGGGCGAGCCACCAGCGGTCGGCGCGCAGGTGGCGGGCGGGGATCGTGGCCCGGGAGGGGTGGTGGACCCCGCCTTGTGCGGGCACCCCGGCGGCGGTCGCGGATCGGGGGTCGGTACCAGTGGCCAAGAGGGACTCCGGTCAGGAGCGGAAGGGCGGGAATGTCGGTGGCGTGCCGCGCGGTGGAGCGCCGCGTCGCCGCCCCGTCAGGGCGCGCGCCGGTCCCGCGCGCCGACCCCCTCGTCGTCCACGTCCTTCCACAAGGACGCGTCGTACGGGGTGTCGGGGATGTGCACGGTCTCCAGGCGCGGCTGCGCCGCGGGGTGGACGTCGCACAGGAGGGTGACGCTCTCGCGCAGGTGGGCGGCGTCCGTCCGCACCCGGCGCAGTTCGAGATCCCGGCTGCCCAGGTGCTTCTCCAGCCGCGTGAGCGTCCGGCCGAGGTCGTCCAGGCAGCGCTGGACCGCGGTCACTTCGTCTTGCAGGGACATGTCGGTCTGACCCTCACTTCCGCAGTCGGCGGTTGCGGGTGGCGACGGTGATGCGACTCAAGAGTGTCGCGCGTCACACCCCTCCGGGGGAAGATAGCGATCGGGCCTTCGCCGGAACGGGTGCGGCGCGCGCCGCGAATCCACAGAAACGTTCCTTCATGAGGGGTGCAGGACGCGTCCGCCCACCCCCGGGGGCCGCGGAATCGTTCGTCCACGCGGGTGGCGTACACCCGGGCGGCGCGTGTCGGCGCGCAGCCGGACCGACTGTCGCATTCAGTGGTGAGCAGTAGATGCGATCAGCGGCGCATTACGCCGAACGAGTCCGGTGAGTCCGGCGGAGGTAGCACCATGGCCCCTCTTTCCACTCCCACGCGGTCCCGCCGGTCCCGTACGCGCCGGTCCCGTACGCGCACGCGCCGCCGCGCCGCCCTGCTGGCGGCCGGGCTGCTGCTCCCGCTGCCCCTCCTCGGCGGCTGCGGCCTCGGCGACGACGGCAGCGGCGGCCGCATCACCCCGCAGGACATCGCCGCCGCCGCGCGCCCCCGGGTCGCCGACGGCGGCACCCTCACCTGGGCCGTCGACGCCCTGCCCAGCACGCTCAACACCTTCCAGGCCGACGCCGACGCGGCGACGCAGCGGGTCGCCGGGGCCGTCCTGCCCGCCCTGTTCACCACCGACGGGCGCGGCCGCCCGCAGCGCAACGCCGACTACCTGCGCTCCGCCGAGGTCGTCCAGCGCGAGCCGCACCAGGTCGTCGTCTACAAGCTCAACCCCAAGGCCGTCTGGAGCAACGGCAAGGCCCTCGGCGCCGCCGACTTCGAGGCCCAGTGGAAGGCCCTGCGGGGCAAGGAGAGCGGCTACTGGGCGGCCCGCAACGCCGGCTACGACCGGATCGACCGCGTCGAGCGCGGCGCGGACGACCACGAGGTCAAGGTCACCTTCGCCCGCAGCTACGCCGACTGGCCCGCCCTCTTCACCCCGCTCTACCCCAAGGCCGTCACCGGCAGCGCGGACGACTTCAACGACGGCGCCCGCAACGACCTGAAGGTCACCGCGGGCCCCTTCCGCGTCGCCGGGCGCGACGACAAGGAGGGCACGCTCACCCTCGCCCGCGCGCCCAAGTGGTGGGGCGAGCGCGCCAAGCTCGACCGGCTCGTCCTGCGGGCGCTCCCCCGCACCGAGCGGGCGGCGGCCCTGGCGGCCGGCAAGCTCGACCTGGCGGACGTGGGCGCGGCCGACGCGGGCCGCATCACCGCCGCCAACAAGCCCGGAAGGCAGGACAAGGGCGACAAGCCGCCGGCCGCCGCGGCCGCACGCCCGGCCGCCCTGCGCGGCATCGTCGTCCGCAAGTCCCTGGAGCCCGCGTACACCCAGCTCGCCCTCAACGGCGCGAGCGGCCCGCTCGCCGACGAGCGGGTCCGCCGTGCCCTCGCCCGCGCCATCGACCGGCACGCCATCGCCAAGTCCGTCCTCGGCCCGCTGGGCCTGCCGGTGGAACCGCTCGGCAGCCACCTCTTCCTCTCCGGGCAGGAGGGCTACGAGGACAACAGCGACGCGCTCGGCGGCCCCGACCCCAAGGCCGCCCAGGCCCTCCTCGCCGAGGCGGGCTGGAAGCGCGCCGAGACCGGCGGCCGCAAGACGGCGGCGGACGGCCGCGCCGGCACGGGACGGACGCTGGGGCTGCGGCCGGGCCCGGCGGCGGGGCCGGTCCCGTCGGGCGACGCGGAGGCTGATGCGGCTGCCGATGCCGCCGATGCCGCCGACGCTGTCGGTGCCGAGGCGGAGTACGCCGCCGACGACAGCCTGGATGACGGCATGGGGCCCGACGGCATCGGGGCCGGCGGCCTGGGGCCCGATGGGAAGCCCGCCGCCGACGGGGGGCGCGCGGCGGCCGCCCCGGTCCGCATGAAAAACGGCAAGAAGCTCACCCTCCGCTTCGTGGTGCCGGTCAGCTCCGGCGCCGACTCCCTGCGGTCCGTCGCCGACCGCATCGCCCGCCGCCTCGACGCGGTCGGCATCGCCACCGAGGTCACCAAGGTCGGCGACGCGGGCTTCTTCAAGGACCACATCGCCGCCGGCAGCTACGACCTGGCCCTCTACTCCTGGCCCGCCACCGCCTACCCCGCCACGGACGCCCGCCCCGTCTACGCCAAACCCCAGCCGGCGGCCGACGGCTCGCTGGTGGTGGAGCAGAACTACACCCGCGTCGGAACCGACCGCATCGACCAGCTCTTCGACCAGGCGTCCACGGAGCTGGACGCGGAGGCCTCCCGCGACCTGGCGGGCCGGGCGGACGCCCGCATCTGGTCGCTGGCGGGCTCGATCCCGCTCTACCAGCGCCCGCAGCTGGTGGCGGCGCGGAAGACAGTGGTCAACGCGGGCGCGTTCGGCTTGGCGACGCCGCGGTACCAGGACATCGGGTTCCGGCGCTAGCCTCGCGAGGGCTTCTCAGGTGAAGTCCAGTACGGCCTTGCCGTGCAGCCGGCGGCCGAGCAGGGCATCGACGGCCTCCCCCGCCTCTTCCCAGCTGCCGCGCCAGGAGATGTGCGGGGTGAGTTCGCCGGTGGCGACCTGCTGGGCGAGCCACGTCAGGTCACGGGCGAGCCCGGTGCAGGCGAGCAGGAAGAACGTGGCCATGGAGCGGTCGTGCCGCCCTTGGTCGCCGAAGAGGGCGCCGTAGGGGAAGGTTTCGTCTTCGTGGGCGGAGTGCCCGACCGCGACCAGGGTGCCTCCTTCCGACAGCTTGCCGTAAGCGTCGACGAGTTGCCGCCCTCCGATCAGGTCTACAACTCCGTCGACGGGTTCGGTGAGGTGGAGCGGTTCGGCGATGACGTCGTGGGCGCCCAGTGCGCGCAGGCTGTCGCCGTGCCGTTCCGGTGACCCGGTCGAGGCGGTGACGTGGGCTCCGCCGCGCCGGGCAAGCTGCACGGCGTAGCGGCCCGTGCCGCCGGTGGCGCCGGTGACCAGGACGCGCCTTCCGAGGATGGGGCCCAGGCGGTGCAGGGCGCGGAGTGCGGTGGCGCCGGCGACGGGGAGGGTGCTGATGGCTCCGAGGTCGGCACCGTCGGGAACGACGCCCATCAGGTTCGTGTCCACGGCGCGGAGTTCGGCCCATCCTCCGGCCGGGCCCAGGGTCACGACCCGGGTACCGACGGCCGGACCGGAACCGTCCGCCGCCGCGCGCTCGACCACCCCGGCGGCGTCCCACCCCAGGACGTCGCCGTCAGCGGCCTGCTGGAGGACGTTGCTCACCTCGCCGTAGTTCAGGGAGGTCGCCTCCACCCGGACCAGGGCCTGGTGCGGGGCGGGATCGGGGTCGGGAGCCTGACCGAGGCGGAGGCCTCCGGGGGCGGAACGGTCGACAACGAGAGCACGCATGGCGATGCGCCCTTCACGAGATGGCGGGAGGTGATGACGTCTCAGTTATGCCACTGAGTGGCACATGCCTGCAAGTGGCATTCACCTCTCAGGTACGCTGCGGGCATGGGGAACCCGCGTCCATCACCCGAGCCCGGCAGCCGGCTCCCGCTGCGCGAACGCAAGAAGCAGCGCACGCGGGAAGCGCTGGTCGACACGGCACTGGAACTGTTCACCGAGCGGGGCTTCCAGGGCGTGACCCTCGACGAGCTCTGCGACGCGGTGGATACCTCGAAGCGCACGTTCTTCCGCCACTTCAGCAGCAAGGAAGACGTCGCCATGACGCCGCTGCTCGACATGTGGCGGGCGTTCCTGGAGGAGCTCGAAACCCGTGACCCGGACGGCGGCCCGCTCCTGGACCTGCTGCGGGACGCCCTGCTCGCCGCGCTGGACCGCATGCCGGCCGACCGGTGGGCGGAGCGGGTTCTCCTCAGCCGTCAGCTGGCCGAACAGGCCCCGTCCATGGACGCGCACGGCCTGCGCTTCTGCCGCGACACGACGCGCGCGGCGCTGGACATCCTGGACGGACGGCTCGGCGTTACGACAGCGGACGACCCGCGACCGCGGCTGGCCATCGACATGCTCGTGGCGGCGTTCCACTGCGCGCTGGACGCCTGGACGGCCTCGCCGGGCACGCGCACGCGGGGCGCCCTGGCGGCCCAGCTGCGGGTAGCGTGCGCAGCGCTTCCGGGAAGCCTCAGCCTCCCTCTACCGCCAGCAGGTGATCGGCCTTCCCGGCCTTGATGTCGCGGATGAGGGCGCGGAGGGCGTCGCGGGTGCCGGTGAGGTAGCGCTCTTCGGCGCCGCGGACGGCGATGTAGGCGTTGCCCGCGGCGTCGGCGCCTAGGCGAAAGCAGGCGCTCCCTTCACCGCAGAACGGCTCCTCCCAGTCGATGTACGGCATGGGTGCGCCCTCCTTCGGATCAGAGCAGGTGGTCCGCCTTGCCCGCCTTGATGTCGCGGATCAGCGCGCGCAAGGCGTCACGGGTGTCGGTGACGTACTGATCCTCCGCACCGTTGACAGCGATGTATGCGTTACCCGCGGCATCGGTGCCCACCCGGAAGCAGGCGTTTCCATCGCCACAGAACGGCTCCTCCCAGTGGATGTACGGCATGGTCGCCTTCCTTCGGAGGCCGGGGTGCAGGTCCATGGGGGTAGATACCCCGCCCGTACGGGTACCAGTGCGCCCCCACAGGAGCGCGCCGCCTCGGCCGCCCCCTGACCCGCACCCGCCCCACGGATCCGCACCACGGTCAGAGCAAGTGGTCCGCCTTGCCCGCCTTGATGTCGCGGATCAGCGCGCGTAGGGCGTCGACGGTGTCAGTGACGTACTGATCTTCCGCACCGCTGACGGCGATGTACGCGTTGCCCGCGGCATCCGTGCCTATTCGGAAGCAGTTGTTTCCAGCGCCGCAGAACGGATCTTCCCAGCTGATGTGAGACATGGTGCCCTTCTTCAAAGTTGGGACGCGATGCTGTGGATGAAGTCACGCGACTGCCGTACGTCAAGGGCGGCGTGCTCCATCCATTCCAGGTGGGCACGGTACCGGGCCAGTTGCGACTCGGCGGACAGGAAGATCGGGCCGTCCGCCGCGTCGAGTTGGACGGTATCGAGTTGAGGCACCGGACCTTCGGCGTACAGCGTTGCGCTCCCCGAGCCGGGAAATACCCCCGCTTCCACGGGAATCACGCGCAGTACGACACTTTCGCCTTCGGACGCCAGGAGAAGGTGCTCAAGCTGTTCCCGCATCACCTTCCTGCCCCCGAACTGCATGCGCAGGGCGGCCTCGTGGATGTACCCCTCGTAGCTGGGCGGCCCCTCGCCGCACAGGATTTGCTGACGTTGCATGCGATGCGCCACACGCAGCTCGACTTCCAGGCGTGGCAGAGGCGGAAGCACGCTCCCAAAGATCGCGCGAGCGTACTCCTCCGTCTGGAGAAGGCCGGGGAGGTGCAACACCTGTGACGTGCGCAACCGTGCCGCATGCCACTCCAACTCTGCAATGTCCAGCAGGCCCATAGGCAGCGTCCCCCGGAACTGCTCCCACCAGCCACGCTCGCCCTTCTCGGCCATGGCGGCGAGTGCGTCAACGTAGTCAACGTCCGCACACGCGTAGCGGCATGCCAACGTGCGGAGACGATCGGGCGCGATGACGCGGACCCCGGACTCGATGTTGGAGATCTTCGTACGGTCGATGCCGAGCAGCCCGGCGGCGTGCTCGGTCGTAACCCCTGCGGCTAAGCGCATCTTGCGCAGCTCGGCACCGAGCCGCTTCTGCCGTTCGGTGGGCGTTGTCCTGGGTGGCATGCGCCCTTCCTACCGCTTCCGTGTGGCCCGTTCATAAAGCGCTGGCCACACTTCACCCGTTCGAGGCAATAGCCACGGCTGGCGTGGCACAGGTGTCAGTGCGTGGCTAGCTTCAGTGTCACGCCGCGAACTCGCCGGAAGCGCATCGTACGGGCGACGTACACACCCTTGCCCTGAGACAGGCCACCGGCCGGGCGCCGTACCGCGGAACTCGCTACCCCACCATCGGAGCCGCCCCATGCTGCCCTCCATCAACCCCGAACACGCCGAGCCCCTCTGCCCCCTCATCACCCCCACCCCGCCCAACCCCTCCACCCTCTCCACCACCCAGCGCCCCGCCTACAAGCCCCGTTCCTCCGACCCCTCCGCCCTCTCCTACAGCTTCACCGTCCCCGGGGACCCGCTCTCCGCGACCGTCGTCCGGGCGACCATCCGCAGCGTTCTGCGCGCCCACGGGCTCGGCACGATCGAGGAGCCCGCCCTCGCCGTCTCGGGAGAGCTCGTCGCCTGCTCGACCCGATTCGCGCCCGGGCAGGACCTCTACCACTCCCTCCGCTGGTGCGACGGCGCGCTCCGCATCGTCAACTGGGACGCCCACCACGGCCACACCGACACCCACGACGCGGCCCACTGCACCGCGCAGCGCAAGCGCGCCCTGCTCCTCCTCGCCGCCGTCGTGCGCGAGTGCCGCGGCACCTGGGGCATCAGCAAGCCGGGGGCGGACACGGAAGGGACCCGCGTCTGGGCGCGGATCCCGCTCCCCGGCGCCTGAGCGCGCCGCGCCGCGCCGCTACGCGCCCCGCGGCTGCGTGAAGCGGATCCGGTTGCCGAACGGGTCGCGGAGGCCGCAGTCGGTGCCGTACGGGCGCTCGGTCGGCTCCTCGGTGAACTCGACGCCGCGGGCCACCAGCGTCTCGTACGTCTTGCGGCAGTCGTCCGTGGTGAGGATGAGCCAGCCGCCCATCGCGCCCTTGGTCACCAGTTCGCGGACCTGCCGCGCGGTCTCCTCGGACATGGCCGGGGCGCCCGGCTTCTCCAGCAGGATCTGGCGCTCCGGGTGGCCGGGGACGCTGACGGCCAGCCAGCGCATGAAGCCCAGGTCGACGTCGGCGGCGACCTCCAGGCCGAGCTTGCCGACGTAGAAGTCGAGGGCCTCGTCCTGGTCGAGGACGAATATCTGCGAGTGCGTAATGGCGTTGAACATGGGCATCACGCTACGGGGCCGCCCCGCGGAATACTTATCCGAAACTGCTCAGCCTCTCAGCCGCTCAGCCGCTCGGTCTCGTCCACGCCATCGCGAAGCACGTCGGTACGGCGGCCGCGGACACCGCTTCCTTCCGGTACGCCCGCGGTGACCGGCCGACGATGTCGCGGAAGGTGCGGCTGAAGGTGCCGGGGCTGCCGAAGCCGACCTCGTAACAAATGTCCGTGACGCTGCGGTCGGTCTCGCGCAGCAGGAACATGGCGCGTTCGACGCGGCGGCGCTGCAGGTACCGGTGCGGCGTCTCGCCGAAGACGGCCCGGAAGGTGCGGGTGAAGTGCGCTTCCGAGACGTGGGCGATACGGGCCAGGGCCGGGACGTCGAGCGGCTGCGCGTACGCGCGGTCCATCGCGTCCCGGGCCCGCAGCATGCGGCGGTTGCTGTCCTCGGCGGCGGTGCGGTTCACCGCGCCATCGTGCCATCAGACCACGTCCGGACCACGCCCCGGCACCCGTCAGTACAGGCTCAGCAGCGCCTCCACCGCGTCCGGGGCCGGGAAGTCGCCGTCGGGGAGGGCCAGCTCGAACCACACCGTCTTGCCGTGCGGGGTGCGGCGGCTGCCCCAGGCCGCGCTGAGCATGCCGACGAGCTGCAGGCCGCGCCCGCCCTCGTCGGTGTCGCGGGCGCGCCGCCGGCGGGGCTGGACGAGGCCGCCGTCCCAGACCTCGCACACCAGCGTGCGGTCCAGGAGCAGCCGTAGCCGGATCTCGCCCTCTCCGTAGCGCAGGGCGTTGGTGACGAGTTCGCTCACCAGCAGCTCGGTCGTGTCGACCAGGCTTTCCAGGCCCCACAGGGGGAGCTGTTCGCGGGCGAGCTCGCGGGCGCGGGCGACGGAGCGCGGTTCCGCGGGCAGGGTCCAGTCGCCCACGTGCTCGTCGGGGAGGCCGCGCAGGCGGGCCATGAGGAGGGCGATGTCGTCCTCGCCGTGGTGGGTGTCGAGCGCGCCGAGGACGTGCTCGCAGACCTCCTCCAAGGGGCGGGAGGGGCCCGTGAGGGCCTCGCGGAAGGCCTCCAGGCCCTCGTCCAGGGCGTGGTCGCGGGATTCGACCAGGCCGTCGGTGTAGAGGGCGAGGAGGGCGCCGTCCGGCAGGTCGATCACCGTCTCCTCGAAGAGCTCGCCGCCGACGCCGAGCGGCATGCCGGGCTGGACGTCGAGCAGCTCGGCGGGGCGGCCGGCCTCCACGAGGACGGGCGGCAGGTGTCCGGCGTTGGCGATGGTGCAGCGCCGGGTGACGGGGTCGTAGACGGCGTAGACGCAGGTGGCCAGGTAGACCTCGGAGAGGTCGGCGGCGCGGACCCCGCCGCGTACGCCGCGCGTGGAGGACTGCCCGCCGCCGGGGCGGCCGAGGCCGTGGGCGATCTCGTCGAGGGCGGAGAGGACCTCCGCCGGCTCCAGGTCGAGCATGGCCAGGGTGCGGACGGCGGTGCGGAGCTCGCCCATGGCGACGGCCGCGCGCAGGCCGCGGCCCATGACGTCGCCGACGACGAGGGCCGTGCGGTGCCCGGGGAGCTCGATGACGTCGAACCAGTCGCCGCCGACCTCGGTGGCGGCGTTGGCGGGCAGATAGCGGCAGGCGATCTCCAGACCGGCGGCCTCGGGGTCGCCGGGGGGCAGGAGGCTGCGCTGGAGGATGACGGCGCGCTCGTGCTCGCGCCGGTAGAGGCGGGCGTTGTCGATGCAGACGGCGGCGCGGGCGGCCAGCTCGACGGCGAGGGCGGTGTCCCGCTCGCCGAAGGGCTCGCTGCCCTTCGTGCGGGAGAACTGCGCGAGGCCCACCACCGTGTCGCGGGCGACCATCGGCACGGCGAGCGTGGACTGCACGACGGCGCCGAGCTCCGGCCCGTCCTCGCCCTCCTTGCGCGGGACGACCTGCACCTGGGCGGTGCGCAGCGCCGCGGCGCACGGCGAGTGGAAGGGGTAGCGGTGGACCTCGCCGACCTGGACGGGCTTCTGCCCGCCCGCCACGGGCGCCCCGGAGACCGCGCTGGCGTACGCGACGCGGCGCAGCTCGGCGCTGCCGTCGGCGAGGCCGGGCGGGGCCTCGTCACCGGCGAGGAGGCCCTGGTAGAGGTCGACGGAGGCGAGGTCGCAGAACTGCGGGACGGCGACGTCCAGCAGCTCGCGGGCGGTGGTCTCCAGGTCCAGGGAGTTGCCGATGCGCGCGCCGGCCTCGTTGAGCAGGGCCAGGTTGCGGCGGACGCCGGCGGCCTCGCGCTCGGCGCGGCGCCGGCCGGTGACGTCGGTGGCGAGCGCGGCGACGCCGATGGGCCGGCCGCTGCCGCTGTGCAGCCGGTAGAGGGAGACCGACCAGCGGCGTCGCTCGCTCCGGCCGGGCACGGACCCGACGAGCTGAAGGTCCGGCACGGGCTTTCCGCTGTCGAGGACTTGGCGCAGGGCGGCCATGAGCCGGTCGGCCTCGCCGCGGGGCAGGAAGTCGTACGGGGTGCGGCCGCGGTGCCAGTCGGCGGGGCGGCCGAAGGCCTGCGCGAAGCTCTCGTTGACGCGCAGCAGCGTGAGGTCGGTCCCGAAGAAGAAGAATCCCAGCGGAGATTGGCCGAAAACGGCTTCGGAGGCCGCGATGTCGGTCTCTATTCCGCGCAGCGCCCGGACGTCGACGGCGACGCAGAGCGCGGCGCGCTGCCCGCGCTCGTTCTGCGTGGGCATCACGTAGATCTCGGCGAGGCCGGACTGCTCGCCGGGGGCGGTGGCCGGCTGCCCGCCGGGGGTGTCGTGGCCGCCGCCGCGCTGATACGGGATCAGGCCCGTCCACTCGCGCCCGTCGAGGCCGCCCTCGGCGAGGAAGGGCGCGGTGGGGCGCCGGCCGCGGCCGTGCGGTCCGGCCGGGGCCAGGACCTCCAGCGGGTCCTTGCCGACGGCGTGCCGGGCCGTTATCCCGAAGAGCTCGGCGGCGCGCTCGCTCCACTGCTCGATCCGCCCGTCGGGCCCGAGGGAGAAGGAGGCGACGCGGATGTAGTCGTAGAGGGATCCGGGTGGGTTGTTCTGCCACATCTCCGTGGCGCGCGATCCGTGCGTCTCCGCGGCGCGCGATCCCTGCGCCGAACCACCCGCCGCACCCGCTGGCTTTTCGCTCACGTGCCCGTCCCCTCCGGCTCTCGTGCTCGCACCGGCATCAGAAGGCCGAGTATCCAGCACAGGGGCCCTTCGGGACACGGACTTCACGATCACAGCACGGTCTCAACCCGCTACGGGTCATCCCCGGGCCGGTGGCCGGGCAAGCTCAGTTCGAACCACACGGTCTTACCGGTGTTGCCCCGTCGGGTTCCCCACCGGCGGGAGGCGCATGCGACGAGCTGCAGACCGCGTCCGCCCTCGTCGTCGGGGTCGGCCACGCGCTCGCGGGGCGGGTCGGGGAGCGGGTCGGAGACCTCCACCAGAAGGGTGGGCCCCGCGTGGGAGTACATCCTTACCCCGATCGGTCCGCTCGCGTACCGCAGGGAGTTGGTGACCAGCTCGCTGACCAGCAGCACCGTCACGTCCTTGACGCCGTCCATGCCCCAGTCGTGCAGGGTGTCGCGGACGAGGGTGCGGGCCGTGCGGACGGCTCCGGGCTCGGCGGGGAAGCTCCACTCGGCGAAGCCGGGCGTCGACGCCAAGGTCCCTGCGCTCTCGTTCACGCCGACCACTTCCCGACCACTTCGCGGACCGCTGCGGACCCCGCCGGGTTTACCCGGTTCAGGGGGAATAATCAGCACATACCCGGTATGCGGTGCCGACTATCTTCCGCGGCCGTCCGAGCTGGTCACCCGTGCGGCAGATGGCGTAGTGGAGTGCGCCCGGTCACGCCTCCGCGCGCCGGAGCAGCCCCGCGGCGAGCGCGACCGCGGGGCGGTCCTGATCGAGCCAGTCGACGTCGTCGATCTCGTCGGGGGCGAGCCAGCGCAGCGCGTCGTGGTCCTGGAGCGGGCGGGCCTCGCCGGCGAGCAGCCGGGCCGTCCACACGTGCAGCACGTACGGCGGGCGCAGCGGCCACTCGCCGGCGACGCGCTCCAGCGGCTCGGCCTCCACGCCGAGCTCCTCGCGCAGCTCCCGGACGAGCGCCTCGCCGGCGCTCTCGCCGGGCTCCAGCTTGCCGCCGGGCAGCTCCCAGCGGCCGGCGAGCTCGGGCGGAGCGGTGCGCCTCGCGGCGAGCATCCTGCCCTCGTGGAGCAGGGCCGCTCCCACCACTACGCGTCGTTCGGTCGTCATGGACGCCCAGCGTACGGCCGTGCGGCGCGGCCATGACGTACGGGGCAGGCACGTACGGATTCCGCCGGACCCTCACCGTCTGGGTGGCGCGCCGTTGCGGCGGGATGTTCTTGCCGGAACCCGGCGGGCTGCGGCACGGCCCCGCACCGCCGGCCGCAGGTCAGGACGCTCGGCCCACCCGTTCGACTATGTACAGCCGGCGGCGGTCGCCGTCGCCGTCGACGGCGCGGGCGCCGTCGAGGCTGCCGACGACCTTCTCCGCCTCGGTCCTGGTCGCGTAGCGCCCCACGCGGTAGCGGTTGCCGTTCTCGTCCTGGCGGATGACCAGCCACGGAAGGACCGGTCCGCTGTCCGTCATCGCCCCTGCCTTTCCGCCGTGATGAGCGCCGGCGCACACTCCTCGGCCATTCCCGGAGAAACCGCAGTACGCATATGCCCGAGCGTACGCCCGACCTTTACGCAGCGGATACGGTTTTTTACGAAGAGGCACGCATTCGGCCACCGGCCCCGGGTGCGCGGATGCGCGAAGGGGGGGCCGCGGACCCGTACGGGCCCTCGGCCGCCCCTTCGCGGCACGGGAGATCTAGCGGATCACGACTTCGACGACTTCGCCATGGAGGGCTCGGAGCGCCCCTCCGGGTCGCCGGAGGCCTCGGCGGCCTCCGCGGCGGCCATCTCCTTCTCGGTCGCGACGAGGGTCGGGTTGCGCCAGGCGCTGCGCACGCCCCAGACGTAGAACACGAGCGCGATCAGGACGACGACCACGATGTCCCAGCCCTGGGCCAGGTAGCCCTTGCCGCCGAACTCGGTGCCGCCGGCCCACGAGACGAAGGCCATGACCAGCAGGTAGGTGACCATCCAGGCGCCGGCCATCAGGTGCGGCTTGAGCTCGGCCCACGGCTTGCGCAGCTCGTACCAGGCCCAGATCGGCAGGCCGATCGCCATGATGAAGATTACCTTGCCCGTCAGCGGCCAGCGGGCCCAGTACATGACCAGGGAGCCGAAGATCATCGCGATGGGCGCGATGACCGGCATGGCCTTCAGCTTGACCGGGCGCTTCATGCCGGGGGCGATGCGGCGCAGCGACATCACGGCGACGGGGCCGGTGATGTAGGAGATGACGGTGGCGACACCGACGATCTCGGCGATCGAGCCCCAGCCGCGGAAGACGGCCAGGAAGACGAAGGAGATCACGAGGTTGAGCAGCAGGGCCGGCTTGGGCACGCCGGTCTTGGGGTCGACCTTGCCGAAGACCTTCGGCAGGTGGCCGTTCTCCTGGACGCCGTTGATCATGCGCGAGGTGGTGGCCGCGTAGATCATGCCGGTGCCGGACGGGGAGATGAACGCGTCCGCGTACAGCAGCAGCGCGAGCCAGTTCAGGCCCCAGGTGATGGAGAGGTCCGCGAGCGGGGACTTGTAGGCGAGCGTGTTCCAGCCGCCGGAGAGGTCCGCGGCGGGGACGGCCATCAGGAAGGCGACCTGCAGCGCGATGTAGATGACCAGCGCGATCAGGATGGAGCCGACGACGGCCTTCGGCAGCGACTTGCCGGGGTTGCGGGCCTCGGCGGCCATGTTCAGCGGCGACTGGAAGCCGTTGAAGGCCCAGACGATGCCCGCGACGGCGACGGCGCTGAAGACGGCGCTCCAGCCGTTGGGGGCGAAGCCGCCGTGGGCGGAGCCGACGTTGCTGGTGTCGAAGTGCGCGAAGATCAGGGCGCCGGCGGTCAGCGCGGGCACCACGACCTTGAACACGGTGATCGCGTTGTTCGTCTTGGCGAACAGGGTGATCGCGAACCAGTTCAGGAAGAAGTAGAAGACCACCAGGGCGCTGGCGGCCGCGAGGCCGGTGCCGGTGAGCTCCTTGCCGTCGTAGAGCTTGGCCGCCCAGTCGAACTTCCAGGAGCTCATGTACTGGATGGACGCGGTCGCCTCGCCCGGGATGACGGAGACGATGGCGATCCAGTTGGCCCAGGCCGCCATGTAGCCGGCCAGCGAGCCGTGCGAGTACTGGCCGTACCGCACCATGCCGCCGGCCTTCGGGAACATCGAGCCGAGCTCGGTGTAGGTGAGGGCGATGGTCAGCGCCACGACGGCGCCGATGACCCAGGCGAAGATGGCAGCCGGCCCGGCCAGAACGGCGGCGCGCTCGGCACCGAAAAGCCAGCCGGAGCCGATGATCGACCCGAGTCCGACGGCCGTCAGGGCCGTCGTGCCCAAGGTCCGGCGGTAATTCGAGTGGGAACCCTGTTCGGTACTCAAGCCCCGGATCTCCTTTTCTCTCTACTCCCCCACGGCAGGACACAAACCGCGCCATCGTACGAGCGATTTGGACGGCTGGATTCCGCGAAAAGCCTCTGACCTGGGCGTATGTGAGTTTTGCAACATAAAAATTGACCCGGAGTAACCGGGTCAAAGTGGGACATACTATGCGCTACTTACCCGCGAGTAAAGAACGTGCGGGCGGTGCCGGGACCACCGCACCGCCCGTACGTCACAGCCGCGTCATCGCCGCTTCACAGTCCTGTCACGGCTACTTCACCGGAAGGTGGTACGCGACGCGGTAGCGGTCGGCGAGGACGACGATCTCGGCCGTCTCGACGGGGCAGCCGCCCGCGAAGAACGTGCGCGTGACGACGACGACGCAGTGGCCGGGCACTCCGCCGAGCGCGAGGACCTCCTCCGCGAGCCCGGGCCGGGCGCTGACCTCCTCGGCGACGTTGTCCACGATGAGGTCGATGGCGGCCATGCGCTCGACCACGCCCCGGCCGGCCAGCGGCCCCTCCTCGGGGAGCATCACCGGCGTGCGCCCCGTGACGGACAGGGGCTCCCAGGACGTGGAGAGCATCACGGGCTCTCCCTGCGCCCGGAAGACGTAGTCCGTGCGCATCGTGCGGTCGCCGGTGGCGATGCGCAGGCGGCGGGCGACGGCGGCATCCGCCGGGACCTGCTCGCTGCGCGACTCCCAGGTGCCCTTGACCCGGCTGTCCGCCTGCTCCTGGCGGAAGGGCGTCGACTCGCCGGCCGGGCGGTACCCCGTGCGGACGAGGGTGCGCGGCACGGGCTGCTCGCGCACATACGTGCCGGAACCGGACCGGCCCTCCACCAGGCCCTCCGCCATGAGCACCTTGCGGGCCTCCAGGGCCACGGTGTCCGAGACGCCGTACTGCTCGCGGATGCGCGCCTGGGAGGGCAGCCGGGTATGCGGCGGCAACTCGCCGGCGACGATCTTCTGACGCAGATCGCCGGCCACTCGAAGGTACGCGGGCTGGTCACCGAAGGCCACGGCCACTCCCAACAGGTTGACAGTCCGCAACAGCTTGGCAACTCATAGTTGCGGTCCGCAACTCAAGGCCATGGATTCACTAGATGTAGTGAATTGCAGCTCAGGGACGCTTAGTTGACGGCAGCGCCCCCACATGCAGCGAGCACTACCCCCTGGCACATCCGCAAATATGCACCGGGCGATGCATACCCAGGCCACGCGCC
Source organism: Streptomyces sp. URMC 127 (assembly GCF_051386535.1). NCBI lineage: Bacteria > Bacillati > Actinomycetota > Actinomycetes > Kitasatosporales > Streptomycetaceae > Streptomyces > Streptomyces sp. URMC 127. The sequence continues at coordinate 5,157 of NZ_JBPQTW010000092.1, read as the reverse complement.
GCAAACACGCTGCGTGACGAAAGTGGACAACGAAAAAGGGCCGACCCGCCGGGCCGACCCTTCTCGAAATCTGCCAAATTAGGACAGATCAGACATTGAACCTGAACTCAACTACGTCGCCGTCCGCCATCACGTACTCCTTGCCCTCCATGCGGGCCTTGCCCGCCGCGCGGGCCTCGGCGACCGAGCCGGTCTCGACGAGGTCGTCGAAGGAGATGACCTCGGCCTTGATGAAGCCCTTCTGGAAGTCCGTGTGGATGACGCCGGCCGCCTCGGGGGCCGTGGCGCCCTTCTTGATCGTCCAGGCGCGGGACTCCTTGGGGCCGGCCGTCAGGTAGGTCTGCAGGCCCAGGGTGTCGAAGCCGACGCGGGCGAGGGTGGCCAGGCCCGGCTCCTCGGCGCCGACGGACGCGAGGAGCTCCATGGCGTCCTCCTCGTCCAGCTCGGCGAGGTCGGCCTCCAGCTTGGCGTTGAGGAAGATGGCCTCGGCCGGGGCGACCAGGGCGCGCTGCTCGTCCTTGAAGGCCTCGTCCGTCAGCTCGTCCTCGTCGACGTTGAAGACGTAGAGGAAGGGCTTGGTGGTGAGCAGGTGGAGGTCGTGGAGGAGCTCCGCCTTCTCCGAGCCCTGGACGATGCCGGCGGAGAACAGGGTCGTGCCCTCCTCCAGGATCGCCTTGGCGGCCTCGACGGCGGCCACCTTCGGGGCGACGTCCTTCTTGATCCGCGACTCCTTCTGCAGGCGCGGCAGGACCTTCTCGATCGTCTGCAGGTCGGCGAGGATCAGCTCGGTGTTGATCGTCTCGATGTCGTCCTTGGGCGAGACCTTGCCGTCGACGTGGACGACGTTCTCGTCCTTGAAGGCACGGATGACCTGGCAGATCGCGTCGGACTCACGGATGTTCGCCAGGAACTTGTTGCCCAGGCCCTCGCCCTCGGAGGCGCCGCGGACGATGCCCGCGATGTCGACGAAGTCGACCGTGGCGGGCAGGACCTTCTGCGAGCCGAAGATCTCCGCCAGCTTCTGCAGCCGGGCGTCGGGCACGCCGACGACGCCCACGTTCGGCTCGATGGTGGCGAACGGGTAGTTGGCCGCCAGCACGTCGTTCTTGGTCAGGGCGTTGAACAGGGTCGACTTGCCGACATTCGGCAGACCGACGATTCCGATCGTGAGCGACACGTGGCGACTTCCCGTAGGTTCCAAAGGGTCCGCGGCCCGGTGCCGGGCCGGTCATGGCCCACTGCCGGGCCGGTCATCCAGTCTACGGGTCCGCCCCCGCCGGGCGGCCCGGCGCGGAGCGTCAGTCGAACGGACGGCCAAGGTGGCTCAATCCGCGTGTCCCGCGCCGGATTCCTGCCGCCCGCCGACCTAGTTTGGTCGGGTGGAGCAACCCAGCACGCGCACGCCCCGGGGCAAGGCCCGCCGTGTCCCTCCCGTGCCGCGGCCCGCGGCGCCCGCGGGGCAGGGCGCGGGCGCCGGTGCTCGCCGGCCGCGCGGCGGGCCCGCGGTCGCGCCGCTGCGGGGCCGCCTGGGGCGGCTGCCCGCGCCCCGGCTGACCGGCCTCGGCGGCGGCCTGCTGACCACCCTGTGGATGCTCGGGGCGGGCTGGCTGGACTCCCTGGGCAGCGGCTCCCCGGCCTTCTACGGGATCTGCTTCCTGCTGGCGGGCACGGTGTGCGCCCTGTGGGTGCGCCCGGCCGACCTGGTCACGGCGCCGGTCGCCGCCCCCATCGCCTTCGCGGTGGGGGCGGTGCCCCTGGTGAGCGCGGCGGGCGCGGCAGGCGCCGGGGGCGGCGCGGGCAGCAGGGTCATGGGCCTGGTCACCCTGCTGTCGCTCAACGCCGGCTGGCTCTACGCGGGCACGCTGCTGACCGCGCTCGTCGCGCTCCTGCGGCGGATCGCGCTGGTCAGGCGGCGGAGACGGGCACGGCTGCGCCGGCTGCAGCGGCCATCGCGGCCCCCACGATCCCCGCGTTGTTCTCCAGCCGAGCGGGCACGATCTCGGCGCTGACGCCCTCGATCAGCGGCAGGAACTTGGCCGCCTTGCGGCTCACCCCGCCGCCGATGATGAACAGCTCGGGCGAGAACAGCATCTCCACGTGGGCGAGGTAGCGCTCGACGCGCCGGGCCCAGTGGTGCCACTTCAGGCCCTCCTCCTCCTTGGCGCGGGTCGAGGCGCGGGTCTCCGCGTCGTGGCCCTGCAGCTCCAGGTGGCCCAGCTCGGTGTTGGGCACGAGCCGGCCGCCGGTGAAGACGGCGCTGCCGATGCCGGTGCCGAAGGTCAGCATGATCACGGTGCCGGTGCGGCCCCGGCCCGCGCCGTGGGTCATCTCCGCGAGCCCGGCCGCGTCGGCGTCGTTGAGCACGGTGACCGGGGCGCCGAGCCGCTCGGCGAGCAGCCCGGCGGCGGGCCTGCCGATCCAGCTCTTGTCGACATTGGCGGCCGTACGGGTCGTGCCGCCGACGACCACGCCGGGGAACGTCGCCCCCACCGGCCCGGCGGGCCGCCCGAAGTGCTCCACGACCTGCCGGACGCTGTCGGCGACCGCGTCCGGGGTGGCCGGGCGGGGGGTGAGCACCTTGAAGCGCTCCTCGGTGAGCACGCCCCGCTCCGTGTCGACGGGCGCGCCCTTGATGCCCGATCCGCCGATGTCCACGCCGAATACGTTCATGGCCACCACGCTACGGCGTGGTGGCCATGTGCGCAGGGGCCTCGTCCCCGCTGCCGGACCCGGGGGCTCAGGCCTCGCCGTCGGCCAGCTTCGCGGCCGCCTCCGCGCGCAGGTCGCGGCGCAGCTCCTTGGGCAGCGAGAAGGTGATGCTCTCCTGGGCGGCGGTGACGGTCTCGACGTCGCCGTAGCCGCGCTCGGCGAGCCACTCCAGGACGCCGTCGACCAGGATCTCGGGGACCGAGGCGCCCGAGGTCACGCCGACCGTGGAGACGCCCTCCAGCCAGGCCTCGTCGATCTCGTCGGCGTAGTCCACGAGGTGGGCGTCCTTGGCGCCGGCGCCGAGGGCGACCTCGACCAGGCGGACGGAGTTCGAGGAGTTCTTCGAGCCGACGACGATCACCAGGTCGGCGTCGGCGCCCATCTGCTTGACCGCGGTCTGCCGGTTCTGCGTGGCGTAGCAGATGTCGTCGCTCGGCGGGGAGAGGAGGTTGGGGAACTTCTGCTGCAGCGCGCCGACGGTCTCCATGGTCTCGTCGACCGAGAGGGTGGTCTGGGAGAGCCAGACGACCTTGTCCGGGTCGCGGACCTCGACGTTCGCCACGTCGCCGGGGCCGTCGACGAGGGTGATGTGGTCGGGCGCCTCACCGCTGGTGCCGATGACCTCCTCGTGGCCCTCGTGGCCGATCAGGAGGATGTCGTAGTCCTCCTTGGCGAACCGGACGGCCTCCTTGTGGACCTTGGTCACCAGCGGGCACGTGGCGTCGATCGTGGCGAGCTTCCCGCGGCGGGCCTCCTCGTGCACGACGGGGGCGACGCCGTGCGCGGAGAAGATGACGATGTTGCCCTCGGGCACCTCCTCCGTCTCGTCGACGAAGATCGCGCCCTTCTTCTCCAGGGTCTTCACCACGTATTTGTTGTGGACGATCTCATGACGCACGTAGACGGGGGCGCCGTACTGCTCCAGGGCCTTCTCGACGGCGATCACGGCGCGGTCCACGCCCGCGCAGTAGCCACGGGGGGCGGCGAGGAGGACCTTGCGGGCGGTGGGTGCAGTCATGCGGTCCATCGTAAGGGTCGGCGGCGCCGACCGGCGGCCCCCGTTCATATGGGGCAAGCTGGCGGAAGCCGCGCTTCCGCGACCCCGAGGGCAGCCCATGACCGTACCCGTGACCCCACCGGCCGAGGGCCCCGGCGAGAAGGCCGGGAAGCTGCACCGCACGCTCACCTTCCGCGACCTCGTCGTCTACGGGCTGCTCTTCATCGCTCCCATGGCGCCGGTGGGGATCTTCGGCACGCTGGACGCGAAGTCGCACGGGGCGGTGGCGCTGGTCTACGTCGTCGCGACCGTCGCGATGGCCTTCACGGCCTTCTCGTACGCGCAGATGGTGCGGGTCGCCCCGCAGGCGGGCTCGGTCTACACGTACGCGCGCGTGGGGCTGGGTGAGGGGCCGGGGTTCGTCGCGGGGTGGATGGCCCTGCTGGACTACCTGCTGATCCCGGCGGTGGCCTACCTCTTCTCGGGCATCGCCCTGCACGCGCTGGTGCCGTCGGTGTCGCAGTGGGTGTGGACGGCCGTCGCGGTGGCGGTGACGACCGCGCTGAACCTCGCGGGCGTGCGGACGGCCGCGGTCGCCGGCTTCCTGGTGCTGGCGATGGAGATCGTCGTGCTGGCGGTCTTCGTGGTCTGCGCGGTCTTCGCCCTCTCCGAGCACGGGGCGCGGCGCGGCTGGCTGTCGCCGCTGACCGGCGAGGCGGGCTTCACCACGGGGGCGGTGGTCGCCGCGGTGTCGGTGGCGGTGCTGTCGTACCTGGGCTTCGACGCGATCGCCGCCTTCGCGGAGGAGGCCGCGGGGGGCTCGGAACGGGTCGCGCGGGCCGTGGTGACGTGCCTGGTCGTCGCGGGCGCGCTCTTCGTCCTCCAGACGTACCTGGCCGCGCTGCTGGCGCCCATGTCGTCGGCGGAGCTGGCGGCGGACCCGGCGAAGCAGGGCTCGGCGTTCTACGACACGGTGGACGCCGCTACGGGCGCCTGGCTGCACGACCTGGTGGCGGTCAGCAAGGCCGTCGGGGCGGCGTTCGCGGCGCTGGCCGGGCAGGCCGCGGCGGGACGGCTGCTGTTCGCCATGGCGCGCGACCGGAGGCTGCCGGGCGTGCTGTCGAAGGTGGACCCGGCGTCGGGCGTCCCGCGCGCCGCGGTGCTGGGCGCGGCGGTGGTCAACCTGGTGGCGGCGGTGTGGGCGGCGCGGCGGGACGACGGGCTGGACCGCCTGGTGTCGGTCGTGGACGTCGGGGCGCTGGTGGCCTTCGCCCTGCTGCACCTGTCGGTGATCGGCTGGTTCGCGGTCCGCCGCCGGGGCCGCGAGCTGCGGCCCGTACGGCACGTGGTGGTGCCCCTGCTGGGGCTGGCGGTGGTGATCGCAGTGATCGCCAAGGCATCGACCACGGCCCAGGCGGTGGGCGGGCTGTGGCTGGTGGCGGGGCTGGGGG